>QMSS01000193.1 GCA_003649715.1 Thermoplasmata archaeon | reverse complement strand
CGATGTTATACAGCTTGTTAGAAGAATCCTTATGTACTGTGAAAATAAACCTTTGATTCTAGTGGATAGAGGACCTTGGTATAGATGGACTCTGCAGAGATTAGGATTACAACATGAGTATGAGACGTTTGGAGAGAGGAATGCAATAGAGGGTTGGTTTAAATATTCTAAAGTCAAGGCTCAAAAAGGTTCTGGAAACGTTTTCCTTTCAATGCTTCAAAGGAAAGTGTTGAAAGTTGGATAAAAGCGTTTGTAACACTCTATAACATGGAGGTGAGAATTTCTTGACAGTGTCTCATTACCTCAACAGCAGAGAATCTTTTCTTCTTAGCTTAATCAGTTTGACATATTTTTCCGACTAAATAATGAAGAATTGGAATGAAGAATGAGGGTAAGTAACTCTTTTTTGGTTTTACTATGGAAATTTATTAAATATTTGTTTGTTTCTCCTAAATATTTTTTGATTTTATTTATGCGTCTTATCATTATCGATGGTTTAGATGCTGCTGGTAAGGATACTCATGCCCAGTTGATTAAGAAGAGATATGAGAAGATGGGTGAGAGGGTCATAATTAGATCTCATCCAGAGTCTGACAATTTTTATGGTATACAGGCGAAAAAAGCGTTGCTGGGTAGAGGAATGATTAATAGATTGAAAGCATCTCTGTTCTATGCATTAGATGTACTGTATTCTATTAGAAAATACTATGGTAGGAGGGGATATGATACTCTGATTTTGGTTAGATATCTTATGGGAACAGCATATCTCCCTTTTTTCCTAGCAAGGCTTGCATATATGGTTTTTTCTCATCTTGTGCCCACATCTGATTACATGTTTTTTCTTGATGCTCCGCCGGAGGAGTTGATGAAACGTATCGAGAAACGTGAGATGAGGGAGATGTTTGAATCATTTGAGGAGCTTGTCAATGTTAGAAAAAAGGCGTTGTTCCTTGCTAGAGGTTGGAATGTTGTTGATGCTTCTGGTTCTGTTGAGGAAACATTTTCCTGTATTGAAAGTATATTAGATAAGTTAGATATGAGATGATTTTCCCTTCATTTTTTTCTGTTATCAACAACAATTAATTTATAAAAAAATTTATATACTTATAAGATGATTATATATTTGTAGGATGGGGGAGCAGCTCTTTTTCTCCTCTCTCTCCTCCTCACCACCTCCACACTCCCCCCATCCCCATTACCTTCTCCCCCCCAATTTCTGCTCAATATCGCTCATTTAGCTAGCATACTGAGTACAATCTCCTGTAGATGGGGAACAGTATTATACTGCGTAATATCTAATGGAGAAATCCATCTATGTTCGGTATGTTCCCAGTCTATTTTTATTTTTTCTTTTTTTTCGACATAAAACAAAAAGGGGTAGATAATCCAATCATATTTTTTTCCTTCATAAAAATCTGTGAAACCGACAGTTTTTCCTGTTTTAATAAGTTTGACTTCCTCCCTTTTTAATCCTACTTCTTCTTCGATTTCTTTGATAGCGGTCTCGTATGGTTCCTCATTTTCTTCTACATATCCTGCCACAGCACCCCAGAGTCCCTTGTATGTCCTCACCTTTCTGCTTCTCTTTAAAATGAGTAGTTTATCGTTGTTTATCAAAAGGCATGTCGCTACTTTTGGCATTTTAAAACCTTCTACATATATATTTCAGCACAGATGTAAACACTGCTTGTCCATCACCTATGTTACTGTTCAGACCTTCTTTTGTCCACTCTGGATGTTGGTATTTGTAGAAAGATCTCTCTGGATGCGGCATCATTCCGAAAACATTTCCTATGTAATTGCAGATACCTGCTATATTGGATATGGAACCATTTGGATTCCATGGATACCCTGCATAGTTGCCATTTGGATCAACATATTTAAACACTATTTGATCATTTTCTTCCATCCTTTCTATGTATTCTATCTGTTTGTCCAATGGGAATAATAGTTTTCCCTCTGCATGTGCGCTTGGTATTAGACGTATATCGTTTTTAGGAATCATACTGGTAAAAACACATTTCCCCTTGTTTTCATGTTTAAGCAGGGTTGGTCTACATTCAAATCTATTGGAGTCATTGATATTTAGACATGCCTTAGGAACTGGGCTCATAATCTCGTCGATACCTGGTAGCAATCCTAGTTCTATCAGCACTTGGAACCCATTACATATGCCCAGTATTGGGTATTCTTGTTTCACAAATTCTATGAGTTTTTTTTGTAATTTGCTTTTGATTCTAGCTGCGAATATAGCTCCTGCTCTGATATAGTCCCCTGCGGAAAACCCTCCTGGTATCATTATACATTGATATTGAAAAATATCTCTTCTCTCATTTTTTTTGCAGTCTATGTTAAGAAGCTGTTTTAGATGTACAAACTCTGGTTGGGCTCCTAATCTTTTAAATGCATCATATGATTCTTGTTCACAGTTTGTTCCCTCTATGCGTAGAATAGCTATCTTTATATCTTCTTTTTTCACAGTTTTTTTCACCAGAATTTATGTGATAATAGTTTCTGCCTTTATTTTGTTTTTATGGTTTTTTGAAATATGTGTTTCTTCTATAAGATTTGTAAAATATGTGCTGTGTGGCATGATTTAAGTTAGGTAATATTATTTCTTTTTGGGATGCACTAATGAAGAAAAAGGATAAGAAGTATAAGGATAGGAGGGATTGGAAGCAGTATAATGAAAAACTTGTG
>QMSS01000192.1 GCA_003649715.1 Thermoplasmata archaeon | reverse complement strand
TTATAAGGAAAAAAAATAATTCTTTTTTCTTTATTGATTGCAAGGAATTATTAAAATTATTTGTCATTAAAGCTCTTTATATATTTGATTTTTTGACTTTATAAATCTATCAAGAAGATGACCTTTAAAAATATTAACTTCAAAATTTTACAAGAATTTATTTAGAGAAATTTAAGAGGTTAAAAAGGCTTTAAAAAAATCTTTTAAGCTTTTTTTCTGTTTTTAACCAATTTAAAGGAAAAAAGCCATTTAAGTATAGGCCTTAACTCATATGGGATAAGTGCAACCTTGTATTTTTTATTATTTTTCTTAACCATTCCTACTGTTATAATTCCAAAACTTCTTAGTTGCCCTACAATGCTCACAGGAGGCATTTCATTCCATAAAAAGCCATCTTCTTCATCAGAGCCAAATTTTTCCATTAATCTATGATAAGGATAAATTCCTCCTTTATCCATAATTAAATGGAGCATCTCCTTATGTGATTTCCCAAAGAATCTTAAGATAGTTTTAACGTTTATACGATCAGATAAAAATTCTTTGATATGCTTTTTTTTATCAAGTAGTTTGTTATCACCAGAAAGCCCTAAGTTGGTATAAATAGTATCAATCCATAAAGCTGGCAACTTATTTAAAGCAGAAGATATAGATATCCGGGGAGATATAAGTGATTTTTCAGTTTTTTGCTTCATCTCTTTTTCCCATATCCACAAAGCCATCTCTACTAACTCATCATCCTCTATATCATCTTCTGAGGATATCTCAGGGGGTGACCAGTTGGGATCAAGATATAAAGTAGTTACAAGAGTTTTGTCCTGACTTTTGTTAAGTATCTTTTCCATTAGGCGAAAAGATAGAGATTCCTTCTCTTTTAAGAACCATTCAAAGAGTTTTATAATCTTCCAGGAAAGATTAGAATTGCAAAAATGATCTTCTTCATCCTGAATATCTATAGATATATTTGATAGTTGCTCCATTAATTCAAAAGGGAAATATGTAGGATATTCATAAGATGCAACCATTGCTGAAAGGAAACGTTCAATAGTTTCTATCATATGATCTGCTCTTCTTATAAGAAGCTCTATATACCCTTTTTTCCCCAAAGATAATTTAAAATTTGATAGCCCTAAGAAGTTGATAAGCTGATTAAAATCATATAGATGAAAGGTTTGAATTTTTTTGAATTCCAAAAATTTTAATAACTCTGCTCTTCCTTTTAAGCTTTTTAAACAATTTAGTGGAGAACGATTTCCAAGGGAAGGCTCTTTTTTATAGATCCATTCCTTTTGATAATATCTTTCTGCGTCCTTAAAGATCAAAACCTTATTTTCTTGGATAAAAGATGGAACATCCCCTGGGAAAACAGAAAAAAGATAACGAATGCTTTTTCCCACTAAAGACTCTATCTCTTTCTTTACTGGTTCGACTTGATCTGATTTATTTGAATAAAAAGAGAGGATAAATTTTTTATCCCTTATATGGATAGCACATAATGAGGAAGAATTGTTATTTTTTAGCCAATAACCTAAGCAATCTATCTCTCTATTTTTATATGGGTAAAAATAAGGACTATTTTTTAATATTTTTTCTATGTTTTTGGAGTTATCAATTTTATAATAAAAACTTACTTTTTTATCCGAAAAAGATATAAAAGGAAAAAGGTCAAATTGATAAATCTCACTATTATTGACCTTTTTCCTTTTTTTATGAATTTTGATAGTATCTTTATTTTTCATCTTAATTTAATTTAAACTACACACTTTGAAAATAAAAATCAAGGATTTTTTTGCCTAAATCCTTTCTTACTTTTTCATCTATTTAAAAGGCAAAATAGTCATGAAGTTAGATTTTTATAATAATCCTTTTTTGAGATAATAAAAAAAGAAAGCGGTGATAACAATACCATGTTTTATCTCACCTTTTTTTATCATTTTAGATATATTCTCAATTGGAACAAGGACTGTCTCAATATCCTCTGTTTCTTCAAGATTGAGAGGATGCGTTTTTATTACATTTTGAGCTAAATAGATGAAACATTCATTGTTTTGTATTGCTGGTTGAGGGAATATTCTGCCTATAAGCTCAAAACTTTCTGATTCATATCCAGTTTCTTCTAAAAGCTCTTTTTTCCCTGCTTCTTTAGGGGTATATCCAGGGTCTACTAAACCACCAGGGATTTCTAAGGTTATCCCTTTTATTCCATGCCTAAACTGTTTTACCATCACAACTTTGTTATCTTCTGTTATAGGGATCACATTAACCCAAGGATTGGTTTCAATAACATAAAAATCATAAATCTTTCCATTTTTTGGTGATCTCGTTTTATCAGTCCTTACAGAAAATATACCGCATGATAGAGATTGTAAAGAAGATAGAACTGGCCAGTTTTTGATCATTTTATCCTCCTAAAAAATTATATTTTAGATAGCCCATGAATAAAAATGGTTTAGTTGGATATAAAATATAGAAAGATAAAATGCAATAAATTTATTAAATGAGTTTGTTTTTAAAGATTTATAAAATAACCAATTGATTTAGGGATTAGGGGCTGGAGATTAGGAATTAAGTAGGGGCAATTCATGAATTGCCCCTACTTGCTTACTGGGTCAATGCCTTTTCAAAAACCTTTGTATCATAACTCTCAGAAATTCCTGTATCAGTATGATAAATGGTTAAAGTATTTGTATTGAAATCAAAATTAGCTACCTCTAATATTGCTGGATTTACAATT
>QMSS01000191.1 GCA_003649715.1 Thermoplasmata archaeon | reverse complement strand
ATGATCTTGAAACATTAATAAAAAAGGGATTCTGGACAATGGTGGGAGTTTTCGGAGGATTATTTATCTTATATATGATTGTTTATATCGTAGTGGCTGCTTTTACATGAGGTGATTCAATAAGTAAAATTGAATATTACTTATCTAATAAGCGGAAACTTTATAAAGACAAGGAGCGTAGTAAGATCATGGAAACCAAATATAATATACCACAGTGGCTTGAAAACAGATATTCATTATTATGGGAAGCTTTTAAAAATTCAGAATTTAGGATGGAGGACGCAGTTAAAGTTTTGGAAGAAAAAAATAAAGATAATGAAGATGCTGTAGCTGTTTTTATTTCTGAACTGAGAAAATTGGGGTGGATAAATGTGAAATTTGATCCTCATGATGCAAGAAAAAGATTATACAGACTAAAAAGTAAGGAAGAGATAGTGAGAGAAATTCTCGAATTCAATAAAAACCATTTGAGCAGATCCGAAATAGAAGGAATACTAAAGAAAGCTGCAGATCTTATAAGAACAAGAGTGGATTATAAATTTATTTTAATCCTACTATTTTTAAAGAGAATCAGTGATAAATGGGAGTTAGAGTATGAAAAAGCGTATAAAGAGGCATTGGAAGATGGCTTAAGTGAAGAAGAAGCTAAGAAAGAAGCAAAAAACTCAATTTATCATGATTTTGATCTTCCAGAAGAATTCCTCTGGGACAACATCAGAAAAGATGTTAAAAATCTTCCCGAAAAATTCTCACAAGCACTGAAAAAATTAGCAGAAAAAAATCCAGAATTGAAAGATGTACTCGATAATGTGAGTTTTCTCCAATTTACAACAAGCAGAGAAAACACTGAGATATTAAGACAACTTGTAGAGTTATTCAGTGAAAAAAAGCTAACTCATGTCTCTCCTGATGTGCTGGGAGATGCTTATGAATGGATTTTGAGATATTTTGCACCTCAAAAAGCAAAAGAGGGAGAAGTCTATACACCAAGAGAAGTAATACAATTAATTGTTGAGATACTTGATCCAAAACCTGGACAAAGTGTTTATGATCCAGCCTCAGGGTCCAATGGCATGCTTATAATCTCTTATAATTATGTGGAAGAAAAATATGGAAAACAAGAAGCTGAAAAACTATTCTTATATGGTCAGGAAGCGAATCTCACCACATTAGGATTGGGTAAAATGAATCTATACATTCATGATATACGAAATGCTCAAGTTGTATATGGAGATACGCTACTTTATCCAAAGTTCAAAGAGGATGAAAATATAAGAAAGTTTGATATTGTTCTGGCAAACCCTCCATGGAATCAGGATGGATACGATGAAACAGTATTGAAAAAAGGAGAATTCTGGTCAAAAAGATTCAAAGAGTTCCCACCACGAAACTCTGCAGACTGGGCATGGGCACAACATATGATCGCCTCTGCCAAGTACAAGGTAGGGCTTGTAATTGATAATGGATGTTTGTTCAGAGGAGGGAAAGAGAGATCTATACGAACAAAAATCCTGAAAAAAGATTTAATTGATTGTGTGATTCTCCTACCTGAAAAGCTCTTCTACAACACAGGAGCACCTGGGGCTATAATAATATTCAATAAAAAAAAGCCAGAAGAAAGAAAGAACAAAGTTCTCTTCATCAATGCAAGTAAAGAGTATGAACAGCACCCAGATGTACGAAAACTCAATAGACTTGGTGATGAACATATAAAAAAGATTGTAAAGGCATACAATGATTTTAAAGACATTGAAGGATTTTCACGAGTTGTATCATTTGAAGAAATTAAAGAAAATGATTTCAATCTCAATGTAACACTCTATGTTTTTCCAATGGAAGAAATAGAGGAGATAGATATTGGAAAGGAATGGAGAGAACTCAGAAATATTGAGAAGGAGATAGAAGAAGTGGAGAAGAAGATAGAAGGGTATCTAAAGGAAGTGAATGTAACATGGTAGTAGCTCTTAAAGAGATAGAATGGGAAAAAATTTTAGGGTATTATGATATTGGAGATGATTATGAACAGATAGAGAAGTTTTTAGATGACGGATGGACCATTGTTCATTGTGATGCAAGTTATAAGAATAGATGGGGGTCATGTTCTGTTCAAATAAAGAAGAAAAACAGAGAATATACAATTAAAAAATACAAATTCAGATCAAGGGGACCCAATCATTCTGAATCGAAATCTATTGTTTATGGTCTTCGAGAGTTACAGAAGATTAAAGGTGTGAAAAAAGCGATAATTCTTAATGATAATTATTATGCTGTAAATTTTGCAGTCGGCAACTTCTCCCCTCGAAAACCACACATAAAGAGAGTTGTCGGAGAATTGGAAAATGAGAAAGAAAAACTTGATTGCGATCTACATTTTGGGAAAGTTAAAAGTAAAATTAACAAAAAAGTTGATAAATCAGCAAAAAGGGTATTGAAGAAAAAAGAAGCAGAGATCAAGGATAAAATAGAAGAGAGAATAAACTCCATAAAAATGAATATCGAAAAAAGTAAGAAATTAACTGAATACAAAAAGATAGACAATAATTCTGTAGAAATTAAATCTGAAAATTCAGAGAAATGGTATACTGTACACTTTTATCCAGTTCCATCATGCTCTTGTCCATGGTGGAGTAATAATTGGGGCAAGAAAGAGTTAAAGATTATAAAATCCAGAGCTTTGCCATGTAAACATATGTGTAAAGCTGCTGAAGTTTTGGGGATTAATATTTTTGATATTTTCAGAAAACAGATTTTTAGGAGGTACT
>QMSS01000190.1 GCA_003649715.1 Thermoplasmata archaeon | reverse complement strand
GGTGGTGCAGAGATAGACTAAGCCCGGTGAGCGAAGAGCAGAGAGCGAGGGACAGGGATAGATGTGCGGAGAGCGGATAGCCCTTTATATCAAACAAAAGAGGCAAGCAAAAGAACAGCATGCAGAAAAGAGAGGGGATAGGGTAGAGATAGGAACGTTAACGAGAGAACGGGCGTAAATGAAAGTGTAAGCGGAGGTTCAGGGTATAGTGATGAGGATGTGGGGAAACGGGACCGTGAAGGTTTTGTGTCGCGTGAAATTCCATCATCCTGGGCATTTCGCAGAAATATCGGTGGATAAGTCCCAAACTTGACAGAGAAAAATCCGACCCTAAAATATAAGCATGTTTTATAATCGCTTACCTAATTGGTTGAAAAAGGCGTATGATCTCCTCTGGGAGGGTTTGAAAGACAGAGAATTCCGGTTCCAGGAGGCCGCCGATATACTTGTGGAAAGTAAGCAGATCCCCCCGGATCAGGTTAATGTTATTCTGGCGGAACTCAGAAAATCTGGCAGGCTGAAGGTAAAAGAAGACCCGGAAGACCGGCGTAAACGAATTTATAAGCTGGTAAGCCCTGGCGAACAGATCCAGCAAGCTTTGTTCCCGGAGTCTTCTAAAGCTAAGAAAAACACGCTTTCCCGGTCTGAACTGGAAGCACTTCTCAAAAGAGCGGCTGATTTGATTCGCACGCGGGTGGATTATACCTATATTCTCGTGTTGCTTTTCTACAAGCGTATTTGCGATAAATGGCAGATGGAATACAGGGAGGCTTTTCAGGATGCAATTCGTGAGGGGTTCACGGAGCAGGAGGCCAGACTGGAAGCGGTTCAGGCAGCATACCATGACTTCGACATTCCCGAGGAATTTCTCTGGGAAAATCTGCGAAGAGATCTCGAACACCTGCCCGAAAACCTCTCTCGGGCTTTCAAAGCGATTGCCGAACGAAATCCCAATCTTCGGGTGATCTTCGAAAATGTGGATTTCCTCCAGTTCACACAGAGCTATGAAAATGCAGAGATCCTCCGCCAATTGTTCGAGCTCTTTAGCACCTACTCCCTGGAGCACGTTTCGCCTGATATTCTCGGAGATGCCTATGAGTGGATTCTGCGTTATTTTGCTCCACAGAAAGCGAAGGAGGGCGAGGTATACACCCCTCGAGAGGTGATCCGGCTCATGGTGGAAATGTTGGATCCGCAACCCGGGGAAAGTGTTTACGACCCAGCCTGTGGCTCCGGAGGAATGTTGATCCTCGCTTACAAGTATGTAGAGGAATTGAAGGGGCGGGACGAAGCGGACAAGCTGTTTCTATTTGGACAGGAAGCAAATTTGCGGACTTTAGCCTTGGCGAGGATGAACCTTTATATCCATGACATCCGCAATGCCAATTTACAGCATGGTGATACTCTTCTCTATCCAAAGTTTAAAGAGGGGAACAGGATCAAGCAGTTTGACATGGTTCTTACCAATCCTCCGTGGAATCAGGATGGGTACGATGAGGATACGGTCAAACGCGGGGAATACATTCGGGAGCGGTTCCAGTTCGGTTTTACGACGCGTCAATCCGCCGACTGGCTGTGGATTCAGCATCTTCTGGCATCGGCGAACCCCGGCACGGGGCGGATTGCGGTGGTGATAGATAACGGTGCCCTGTTCCGGAGCGGGCGAGAGAAGGCCATCCGTAAAGGGGTGCTGGAGGCGGATTTGCTGGAAGCAGTGCTTCTTCTGCCCGAAAAACTCTTTTACAACACCGGTGCGCCGGGCGCTATCCTCGTGTTTCGTAAAACCAAACCTGAGGAAAGAAAAGGTAAGGTACTTTTTATCAATGCATCGCAGGAATTCGAGCCCCATCCCACGGTACGCAAGCTGAATCGGTTGGGAGACAAACATATAGAAAAAATCGTAAAAGCATACAAAGAGTTTGAGGAAGAGGAGGGTTTTTCCAGAATCGTATCCATCGATGAAATCAGAGACAACGACTACAACCTTAATGTCACCCTGTACGTGTATCCTGTTGAGGAAGAGGAGCAAATAGACATCCCGGCAGAATGGCAAGCCATCCAGAAAGTCAATCAGGAATTGCAGGAAGTGGAAAAAAAGATTGCAGGCTACCTCAAAGAACTGGAGTACGAGGGATGAACAGAAGGGCCACATTTTCAACGATGAGTACGAGAGAACTCTCTGAATTAATACAACTATGGGGCGGTCGCGAAAGCTGGACGATCGAATATAAAAGGTGCCGCAATCAGTTGTCGCGTAGTGTATGGCAGACCGTATCAGCATTCGCAAATACAGAGGGAGGTCTCATACTCCTTGTCGCTCATGATCATTTTACCGTAAAAGTTGCATATCCATCTAACTTGTTCGGCACCCCACAAGTCACCCCACAAGTCACCCCACAAGTCGAGAAACTCCATGAACAGATGGATACATTCGCTTCTATTCTCACTTATTGCGAAACGCCGAGGTCTCTGAAAGAAATCATGAACTTCCATAATTTGAAAGACAGAAAACACTTTATGAGGCATTATCTCGATCCTCTTCTAAAAGCCGGCCTGCTTCGTCGAACCATTCCCGACAAACCTCGGAGCAGGTTTCAGAAGTATGTGGCAGTGAAGTCTTCAAAGACCAAAAGCGAGGAGAGGTGATGATCCACTTGTTTATTGATGCGAACATTTACCTGGATTTTTATCGGTATACAGAAGATCAAAGAAACCGAATTATCAACGCGGTAACCACTAATAACCAGATTTACTGGATTATCGATGACATGGATGTTAAGG
>QMSS01000189.1 GCA_003649715.1 Thermoplasmata archaeon | reverse complement strand
GCCTAAATCATGTTTTTCCTACTGGGCCGCTTTCCCTTTCACCTCCTTTCGTTGGTTTTCCATACGTATGGAAAGATTATGGGCATGCCAATTCCACTATTCTGCCCACCACTAGGTCTAGACACCAAAAAGCAAAAAAGCCCTGCCACTCTGGGATAATGGCTGCCTGGGTAAGGGGGCTATAATAATTGGTGGAGAGTTTTAGGGAAGGTCATTAGATGGGAACCGTTTACACGCTTGGGGCAACAGAAAAGGTCATGAATACAGTTTACATTTTTTGAGAACGATTAGAAAATGCTTTGAAGCATCAGTAAACGTAATAGGAGACAGGTTATGGCATCAGTGGATAAAGGAGTTATCAACTATTCGGCCCACATTGAGGGCCTGAAGTTGCCTCGTTTTGAGGCACCTTTGGATAATCCTTACATTACCAAGGTTTGCCTTTGGACCGACGAGAGAAACACTTTGTTCTTGGATTTCTACTTGGCCAAATTCTGTACGAAGGAAGAAGCAATCTCCATCACAGAACACGAGGCAAATCTTGTCGCTTCACGGCTGTGTTTTGAATTTGGCTCTCCCATTAGAGAATTACGCTGTATTGGGATGACGCTGCCAGTTGATGAATCGTGTCAGAGTTTCAGGGTCCTTTCTGACCTGTCTATTCGTTTTTCCGTCCGTCTCGAAGCAACTATAACACCTAGTGAAGCCAGAATCTCAAAGTTTGCCGAACAACTAACGCAACCTGAGGGTCATAAAGACGTAGCTTTGCGACTGTACTGGCTGGCAGCCACGCAAGAGAACTCGATAGCTAAGTTTATGCTGCTTTATCATGTTCTTTTGTTCCTCGCAGGTGATAAACAGGAACAGGTAGATTCATTGATTCGGAGAGTTTACCCTGAGGTCGAAGAATCTATTTCGCCAAAACACGGAAACAAAAAGGAAACCGTCTTTACCCGTCTACGTAATGAGCTAGCTCACCGAAGGAAAGATGTGGATTTACAGAAAACAATAGATGAAATTACCAGGAAGGGAGGACAGCTCACAGAGATTACGAAATCGGCGATCTTGGAAAGATACAAGCCATAACCAGATGGCACGTTTGCTACATTGGGCAGTCGAGCTATTTGTTATTCAGGAGCTCCATTATCTCCCTAAAACTTTCCAAACCTGCTTCAAGGTTTTCCACTATTTCACTGGCTATTGTGTCGGGGTCAGGGAGGTTGTCTAAGTCTGCGAGGCTTTTGTCTTTGAGCCAGAAGATGTCGAGGCTTGTCTTATCCCGAGCCATTATTTCGTCATAGGTGAATTTCCTCCACCTGCCTTCTGGATTATCTTCGGACCAGGTTTCCTTTCTTTCATGTCGGTTTTCAGGATTATAACAGCGAATAAAATCTTGCAGGTCTTCAAATTTTAGAGGATTCTTTTTAAGGGTAAAATGGACATTGGTACGAAAATCATAAATCCATACTTCCTTTGTCCAGGGGGCCTTGCTTGCTGGCCGATTATCAAAAAAGATTACGTTTGACTTCACACCAGGCTTATAAAAGATGCCAGTTGGGAGCCTCAAAATGGTGTGGAGTTCTGTGTTATGGAGCAGTTTTTTTCTTACTGTCTCGCCAGCACCACCTTCAAATAGCACATTGTCTGGCACTACCACCGCTGCTTTACCTGTGGTTTTGAGCATCGTATAAATGTGCTGGACAAAATTGAGCTGCTTGTTGGAAGTGGTTGCCCAAATGTCCTGACGCTCATAGGTCAAATCTTCTTTTTCCTGTTTGCCTTCTTCATTGGTAAACGTCATGCTGCTTTTTTTCCCAAATGGGGGATTGGTCATTACATAATCGTATCTTTGCCCCGTATCAGCTACCAGAGAATCGGTGGATGAGATGGGGGCTCCTTTATCAATGTCGCCGATGTTGTGGAGGAACATGTTCATTAAGCATAGCCTGCGGGTATTGGCTACAATTTCATTGCCGTAAAATGTTTTGAACTTCAGAAATTCCTTTTGTTCTCTGTCCAGCGGATAGTTGTTCGTTATGAAATCATAGCCTGCCAGGAAAAAGCCGCCAGTCCCGCATGCTGGGTCAGCAATGGTTTTCATTGGCTCCGGCCTAATACATTCCACCATTGCTTTGATTAGGGGCCTGGGAGTGAAGTACTGTCCCGCCCCAGTCTTGGTGTCTTCTGCGTTTTTTTCGAGGAGTCCCTCGTAGATTTGACCCTTTATGTCTGCTCCCATCATGGCCCAGTTTTCTTTGTCTATCATGTCAATCAGTCTGTAAAGCTTGGCGGGGTCTTGAATCTTATTTTGAGACTTAGTCAAAATCTGGCCCAGCATTCCCCTTTGATTACCTAATTCTCTAAGGGTTTTTACATAGTGAGATTCCAGTTCTGCGCCTCTTTTTGATTTGAGGCTTTCCCAGCTATATTCCTTGGGAATAGGCAGATTTTTGTGGTATGGTTTTTTAAAAAGTTCATCAGCCATCTTCAGGAATATCAGGTATGTCAATTGCTCAAGGTAATCCCCATAGCTTACGCCATCATCCCTGAGGACATTGGCAAAGCTCCAGACCTTGGAGATGATGCTTGAAGTATTTTCGCTCATCTTGAAGCCACTTTGTCCTACTGATCTTTGAAGTAATAACCACCTGTTTTTCTGCTGCCCCTTCGCTCTATTAAAGATCTTTCCTTAAGTTCTTTTATTTGCCGCTCAACAGTTTTTAGTGACCTGTCTTGCAGGAGCTGGGGAATATCCTTGGCCTTTATTCCGGGATGCTTTTTAATTATTT
>QMSS01000188.1 GCA_003649715.1 Thermoplasmata archaeon | reverse complement strand
TTATGACAGCGTTTTGAGAGATGTTGCCGAGCAATGGTTTGAATATCTGAGCGAGTCTACGGAGTTGATCGTCTCGATGAGGTAGTTTTTCAGGTATATAATCAAAATCAAGTGCAGATGGATTCTTTATAACAGATGATGAGAATAATTCATCCTCTATAACGTTGTTGTTCATAAACAGATGACCCCCCAGAGTATTATAGTATCATTATTATGTGTTTTTGGGATTACATGATTACATTGTGTTTGGAATTTATTGGTAATGCCTTAGGGGGGTCATAAAACTTTACCCATTTTTCATCTAATGCTAAATTCAGAATTAACTCCTATATTTTAATAAAGAGAATCTTGGATGATTGGATAAAACTTTTTTTAGCATAAAAAACAATTTAACTCATTCATCTAATTACAAAAAAAAAGATTGGGGGTAATACTGGAAGGATATGAATAGTTTTGAATCTCAGAAATCCCTAGAGTTTCTCAAAAACAGTTTCAGGGAATACTATGAAAAAAACAGGATGGCTCTTCTGCCAGATCGTTTCGGACGAAGGGAATTTGCGTTCACTTTTTTTGGTGGAAAGGGAATGCTTAGACATCTCTCTTTTTCTAAAAAAAAGGATTTCATAGATTTTTTAAAAGAACGAGTTCCTGCGCATGCCTATTATTCATCAGCGTATTACCAAAAACCAGATGCTCCTAGTATGCAGCAGAAAAACTGGATGGGGGCAGAGCTTATATTTGATCTAGATTCTGATCATCTTCCAAATGCGGAAAAACTCAGCTACACCGAGGCTCTTGAGCAGGTGAAAAAAGAGTTTAAACGGCTAGTGGAGGAGTTTCTACTGCAGGATTTTGGGTTTGATGAAAAACATTTAGAATTGTATTTCAGCGGTGGAAGAGGATATCACTGCCATGTGAAAGATCCCATGGTTTTTGATTTAGATAGCAATGAGCGGAGAGAGATTGTGGACTACATAACAGGCAGGGATCTGAGAGACACCATAATATTTCGTCAATATGTATCTGAGAGACGTCAGTATGGCAGACGAATCTACTCTGGTATAAAAACCCTTAGAATGCCAACACCAGATCAGCCGGGATGGAAAGGAAGGATAAGCCGAGGTATAATAGAGATTGTAAATGAGATAAAAAAAAGCCGGGATCCTATAAAAAAACTTCAGGAGTATGGTGTAAAAAAGAGAAATGCTGAGAAACTCATCAGAGATCTATCGGATGAACGTGTAAGACGTATAAAAAATGGTTTATTAGATCAGTCCAAAACAATCAGAAGTTTTTTTCTCAACAGTGCACTGAGAAAAACAGCTGTTGCACTTAGCGCAGGTGAGACAGATGAACCTGTAACATGCGATACAAAACGTCTCATACGGTTGCCATATTCCCTGCATGGAGGAACAGGTCTCAGGGTCACAAAACTAGATATAGATGATTTAGAGGAATTCAATCCTCTAGTAGATGCCGTTGTTTTTGATGACAGACCAATAAGGGTTAGATTGCTGCAGCCTATCAAGATGGAGATGAATGGTGAGAACCACAAGCTACAAACAGGAATACAGGATGTACCTAGATATTTAGCTGTTTTTTTAGTTGGAAAAAAAATGGCTGTGGTTGCATAAAAAAGTTTTGTGTATATATAGTTAAAAAAAAATCGGTGGTGAAAGAAAATAGTGAGAGAGTATACAAAATATGCTTAGAATTTATTAGAAAATATTTATTAATCATGAAAAAAATAGTTTATGTGGGGGTTTTGGTTTATACATGAAAACAAACCATTGGTTTATATGGTTTACAAAGAAACAGTTGGAGGTATTTTCTTAGGATGTTGAATGGGAAAATCCTGATTGGAATAACACTGCTGTTGCTTGTAGTATCGATGTTTTCATCTAATGTAGATGTGGTAGCCTCAAAGGATATGTATGAGAAAAAACTTTGTGGAGACCTAGAGGAGATGGATATCAGTGGGTCTGCAAAGGATTCTTTGTTGTATATGGTTCGTCAGTCTAGGTTGCAGTATCTACGAGAACATGAAGATGTTTTATCAAACAATATTGGTCCCTATCATTCATATGAGGAGATGACTGATTTGTTACATGAGTTGGAAAGCAATTATTCTGATATCATGATGCTTTCCTCTCTTGGTAGAACCTATGAGGGTCGTGAGATATGGATGGTTAAACTTTCTGATGATGTGGAGATGGATGAGGAAGAGGAGCCAGATGTGCTGTTGATGGGGGCACATCATGGCAATGAGAAACCATCTTTTGAGGTTTTGATATATTTTATCGTCCATGTTGTTGAAAACTATGGACGTATGAATACAGATGATGACATGGATGGTTTGTTGAATGAGGATCCTATTGATGGTGTTGACAATGATGGAGATGGAATGGTGGATGAGGATCCATCTGAGGATCGTGTGAGAGATGTGGTGAATAATACAGAGATCTATATTATTCCCATGGTTAACCCAGATGGTGTTGAGGCTGGTACTAGGAAGAATAGGTCTCCTAATCATGGTCCCTTTGGTTTTAGAAGAGAAATCACCTCATATGGTGTTGATCTCAATAGGAATTACAACTATCACTGGTTTTTTTTATATCTGTTTCCTGGGAGATATTTAGGGGCGACACATTATGATGATAGAAGCAATGTTTATCGAGGTGAATATCCTTTTTGTGAGAGTGAGACAAGGGCTGTAAAGAGGTTTGTGGATACACATAATGTTGTTATATCTGTGTCGTATCATACATATGGAGAGCTCATTCTTTATCCATG
>QMSS01000187.1 GCA_003649715.1 Thermoplasmata archaeon | reverse complement strand
ACGGTTTCCTCGGTTGCTGGATTTTTCGAGCCCCCACCTGGAATATACAGGAGATCTCCATAAGCACCATTACTTCCCAGATCATAAGCCAATAGCTGGCTATCACCACTTGATATTGTAAGAACAGCTGCTCCGGCACCGTCTCCAAATATAACGCATGTTCCCCTATCCTCCCAATCTAATATGCTGGTTAACTTCTCTGCTCCGATGACAAGGGCATTTTTATAAGTTCCACTGTATAAAAAACCAGAAGCAATCGCATATGAGAAAATATATCCTGAACATGCAGCGCTCAGGTCAAAGGCAGTCGCATTTTCAGCTTTCAGCTTTTCCTGAACCCAGCAGGCAGTACTTGGGAAAAACATATCCGGAGTTATAGTAGCCACAATAATCAGGTCTATATCTTTTGGACCCAAACCTGCATCATCAAGCGCTTTACAAGCAGCTTTGTATGCCATATCGCTGGTTGCCTCATCTTCAGCCGCTATCCTCCTTGTTTTAATACCAGTCCTTGTGGTTATCCATTCATCAGAAGTATCGACCATTTTTTCTAAATCTTCGTTTGTTAACACTTTCTCCGGAACATAGGATCCTGTTCCAATTACCTTGACATTTATCGGTTTCATATCACAATCCTCATATGTGCAATTTTTATTTTTCGAAACATGTCCGATTAAAGAATCACGCTACCATTTTTCTTAAACCAAAATTATCCAACCTCTTTATTAAAACCTCGTTGAACCTATTTTCAACCAATAGGTTGGCAATCCTTACCCCATGATATGCTGCTACATCATCAGATGTTCCATGGCCAATAACAACATTCCCTTTAAGTCCGAGGAGCGGTGCTCCTCCATATTCTCTAGGGTCCATCTTTGATGTTAGTTTCTTTACCGCTGGATAAGCTAGTGCAAATCCAAGCCTTTGAAACAGATGATATCCTATCTCCTGCCAAACAAATTCAAAAGTTAACTTAAAGACCCTTTCTGTTACTTTCACCACGATGTTACCTACAAATCCGTCGCAAACTATGATATCTACATCACCATTATATATGTCATAACCTTCGATATTACCAACGAAATTGAAATCAAGATCTTTCAATATATCATATGTTTTTAAGGTTAATTCATTTCCTTTGGATTTTTCCTGTCCAATGCTAAGCAGGCCAACTGAAGGTTTTTTCTTTTTCTGTATCTTTTGTGCAAAAACCTCACCCATAAAGGCGAACTGAGCCAGGTACTCTGGTTTACAGTCTGGATTTGCACCAGCATCTATGAGTAAGCTCGCACCATTCAACGTTGGAACAAATGTTACCATCCCTGGCCTATAAATCCCTTCGATCCTTCCTATATTCATTAGAGAGGCTACTAAAGTTGCACCAGTATTACCTGGAGAAAACAAGCCTCTGGCTTTTCCTTCTCTAATCAACCTTGTTGCCACCATTATAGAAGAATCGGGTTTATCTTTACAGGCAACAGTTGGTTTCTCATGCATATCTATCTTTTCACTTGAGTGTTCAATTTTCACTCTCTTATAAGAGGTATGTTTCAGTTTCTTCAATATACTTTCAATTAACTTTTCATCCCCAACTAATATTATATTAACTTTGAACTCTTCCGAAGCCCTTAGAGCACCTTTAATTATCTGTTCGGGAGGCCTTTCACCACTCATAACATCAACTGCTATCATTATAATTACTCTTCCTCTACACTTACTATCTCCATTCCCTTATAGTATCCACAATTTGGGCATACATGATGGGGCTTCATATATTCACCACAATTAGGACAGGGAACTAGTTTGGGCAGATTTACCCTATCATTATGAGACCTTCTCATCCTTGTTTTTGATTTTGACATCTTTTGTTTTGGAACGGCCATCTAAAAACTCCTCCATCAAACATTTTTTGACAATTAATATAGTTAAAATTTGTCCCTTTGAAAATATAAATATGAGAATATAAATATTTCTTTCTACTACATTGTCTATTCTTTGCTTTTCACCAAAAATTCAAATATTGATCACTTTATGGCAGGTTATGTTGTTTTAAACCTACATTCCCGCTTGTACTGCAGTTATTGCAATTACATTTACAATGTCTTCCATATAACATCCTCTGGAAAGATCATTTACGGGTTTTTTTAACCCCTGTACAATTGGACCATATGCTTCAGCTTCACCAAACCTCTGAACCAGCTTATACCCGATATTTCCTGCATCAAGATCGGGAAATATTAGTACATTGGCTTTCCCCCCTACTGGGGAATCAGGGCATTTTTTATTAGCGACGGAAGGAACTATTGCCGCATCCAGTTGAAGCTCACCATCAATAATCAGGTCGGGTCTTTTTTCCTTTGCTATTTTCAATGCTTTTTTAACCTTATCCACTTTCTCATGTTCCGCGGAACCTTTAGTAGAGAAAGAGAGAAGAGCAACAATTGGCTTAAAACCTATCAGGCTTCTTCCAGTTTCTGCTGAAGAAATTGCAATATCGGCCAGCTGCTCGGGTGTTGGATCTGGAATAATTGCACAATCAGCAAATATTAACTGTCCTTCTTCACCAAAATCCTTTATCCTCGAAATCATAACAAAAGAACCAGAGATAGTTTTTATCCCTTCCCTGGCCCCTATACATATTAATCCTGATCTTAGAACTGCCGCTGTTGAGTGGGCAGCTCCGGCTACCATCCCATCAGCTTCACCTTCACGTACCATCATCGCCCCGTAGTACAGAGGGTCTTTTACCTTTTCAATAGCATCCTGCATACTTATACCTTTATGTTTTCTTATTTCAAAGAAGATCTTTGAATATTCATCGATCTT
>QMSS01000186.1 GCA_003649715.1 Thermoplasmata archaeon | reverse complement strand
TCCTGGAGTTTATAAAATAGATGCGTATTATGATAGCAATCTTGTAGGATCAAAAAAATTAGATGTTACAAAAGATGGGAGTGATTATATTCTAACTATGAAAGGGCCTTTCTTTCCCCTTCTAGTAGAAATCTTTGCCTTAGTAGGAGCCATAGTAATTGTGTCACTGTTTCTGCTAAGAAAAATTTCCATGAGTTTTCTATTTAGAATACTAGCATTTATTTCAATAATAGTTGCTCTAGTTCTACCATGGTGGAGCTTACATGGTTCATCTACCACGCATATTATTGAGAGATGGTGCAGCGCGTATCTAATTCCCTCAAACATTGTGACTATGACAAAATTTGGAGACAGCCCAGTTGGTGAATTATCAAATATCCCCCCGGAGTTTAACATTTTTCTATCAGCAATAATTGCAACAACCATCTTAGGGGGATTTTTAGGAATTATATCCGTGTTAATAAAAAGACGTAGAAAAATTATGATGTCTATTTTGTTTATTGGGCTGTTTATCTTAATTGCATCTGCTGGGCTGTATGTGTTTGCAATGAATGAACTCTGTAAAGTTGGCCTGGGAAGTTTACAAGGTTTTTCAACCTTGAATATAGAAAACCCGTTTACTGGAGAATGTGTCAACATTGAAGCAAGTTGGGGTCTCTCGACTGGTTTCCATATGCTTTGTTTCGCTATCTCGCTAATGATTTTACCAACTATTTTAGATTTTTTGAAGGTTAGATTGTTTAAAAATAAAGCTTAAATAAACACCACCACTTATTTCCTTCTTATGTCAGAAATAATAATGACAAATCCAGCTACAGGTGAAAAACTAGGTGTTAAAAAATGTTGGACTACAAAACAAATATTAGATGCATACAAAAAAGCACGTGAAAAAGCAGAATCTTTTAAAAACACTACTATCGAACAACGAATTGAAGAGGTTAGAAAGATAAAGAGATATATTGTAGAAAACATGGAGGAAATCGCGGAAAAAATTTCTAAGGATCTAGGTAAGATAAAAAGCGAGGCATTGCTAATGGAAATCTTTCCTGTTCTAGATTGCATTTCCTATTATGAAAAAAATGCAAAAAAGATTTTAAAAGATAAAAAGGTTAGAAATCCAATTTCTTTGATAGGAAAAAAATCATATGTTTTCTATGAGCCATTAGGTGTTATACTTGTTATAGCTCCATGGAATTATCCTTTCAACCTATCTTTTATACCTATAATATCAGCAATAATTGCTGGTAATGTTGTTATCTACAAACCATCTGAGTTAGCAGCATATACTGGAATGCTGATAGAAGAAATATTAGAAAAAAGTGGTTTCGAAAAAGGAGTGGTAACTGTTGTTTATGGAAGAGGAAGAGAGATAGGAGATGCTTTGATTGAGGGAAAACCTGATAAAATCTTTTTGACAGGCAGTACAACTACAGGTAGGATTATAATGGAAAAAGCTGCCAAATATTTGATCCCAGTTGAGCTAGAGCTAGGTGGAAAGGATCCAATGATTGTATTTGAAGATGTAAACCTTGAAAGAGCTACAAATGCAGCAGTTTGGGGCAGCCTTTTAAACTCTGGACAAGCCTGCGTAGCCATAGAACGCATATATGTGCAGGAGAATGTTTATGATGATTTTGTTAAACTAGTTGTGGAGAAGGTCAAAAAACTCAGACAGGGATGGAATGGAGACTATGATATCGGCTCTATGACATCCCCAAATCAGATAAAAATTGTTGAGGATCACATAAAAGATGCTGTTAAAAAAGGCGCTAAGATACTTGTCGGAGGAAAAAGAAAAGGTAAAAGCCTGTTTTTCCCACCAACTGTTCTAGTAAATGTAAATCACAAAATGAAGATAATGAAAGAAGAAACCTTTGGACCTGTAATATGTATAATGAAATTCAAGGATGAAAAAGAAGCTGTAAAGCTTGCAAATGATACCATATATGGTCTAAACGCAAGTGTTTGGTCAGACAATATAGATAGAGCTGTTAGAATAGCTCGGCAGATAAAATGTGGTGGTGTAGCTGTAAACAATGCACTGACAGCATCTGCAAACTTTGCCCTGCCCTTTGGTGGTACAAAACAAAGCGGCATAGGAAGATACCATGGACCCTATGGTTTACATGCATTTTCAAACATCAAAGCAGTTATGATAGAAAAAGGGAAAAAAGAGACAGAGATCAACTGGTACCCATTTGGAAGAGAAAAATATGAGAGGTTTTTAACAACTTTTAAAAGCCTATTCTCAGAAAAAACAGTTGATAAAATAAAGGGTTTACCTGCGATGATAAAACTTATGCGTAACAAATAAATTCTCAAAACTCTTTTTTCATTTCAAACATAGCTCTCTGATATTCCCTGCCCTCCTCAGGTAAAACCTTAGTCTTGCCTAGACAGGAGGAGAGTATGAAGATTTTGCAAATCTGTTCAACTACTCTAGCAACTTCAAGTGCCTCATCCAGGTTTTTACCACAGCAAACTGCTCCGTGATTAGAAAGCAAAGCAGCATTTTTGTCTCCAAGAACATTTAATAAATTTTCAGCAAGCTCATCACTTCCAGGAAGAGCATACTTACTTATTGTTAGCTCTCCACCTATATGAGAAAATATTTCATCAAGAAACACAGGGATAGAATCCACAACAGATGAAACTGCCAAGGCATACTGAGAATGTGTGTGTATAATCGCATTGACATCATCCCTGTTTTTGTAAATAGCTGTATGAAATGGTGTCTCAACCGACGGATTTCTCTTACCTTCCAAAACCTCGCCATCAAGGTTTACAAGCAAGATATCATCTGGTTTTATATCCACGTAGGGCAAACTACTAGGCGTGATCAGTATTTTC
>QMSS01000185.1 GCA_003649715.1 Thermoplasmata archaeon | reverse complement strand
TCCCGCAATTATGCTCTCGTCTTGGGGATCTGCGTAGTAGGAGTGGACAAAGTAGAAGTATGCTCCCTCCTTTATGCCCTCAAAGAGCTTGCATTCTTTCTTCTGCCACACCTGATTCCAGCCTATGTGCGGCGTTCTAACTCCCCTAAAGCGCACAACTTTGCCTTCAAACATGCCAAGCCCTCTGCTTCCTGGACTCTCTTCGCTCTCTTCAAAGAGGAGCTGAAGCCCAAGGCATATGCCAAGGAAAGGTTTTCCGTCGTTTATGGCATCTAAGATAACTCCCCTCAAAGGCTCAAGCTTTTCCATCACAGCTCCAAAGTTTCCAACGCCGGGCAAAACTATTTTCTCAGCCCTCTCAATCTTATAGGGGTCACTCGTGATTATCCCACCCAAGGCTTTTCTAACATTTGCCAAGTTCCCAATCCCTAAATCAACTATCGCTATCATGTTCATCCCATGAAAAATAAGAGGGAAGAATTTTAATCTTTGCCTTTTTTAGTTGGCAGAATGTCAATTATTTGCCAACTTTTTTTAATTGTATGGCAGTTAGCCCGAAAATAATATCAATTCGCTTAGAGAAATTATCATTTTGATTCTTCTTGGGAATTTTCGGATATACCCTCTATATACTTTGGACACTCAGCATAGACAACTTCTATCACTTCACTCCAGTTGGAGGGGGTTAAGGAGATAAGTGTCCAGTTTCTCGTATCAACAACCAGTTTGTAAATTTTCCCGCCTCTACATTCATATGCATTGATGCCTGATTTTACTAATTTGCACCCAATCCAGCAAAATACAACTGCTGTGTGATTGTTTTTGTATTTGGGGCATATACCAGCGATTTCATTCATTTTATCGGGATAAGTCTCGTTAGGGAAGTATTTGGAACAGAGTTCCTCGGCGTGGAATACGATACTATGGGAGGCAGGGGGATTTTGAGCTGTTTTCTTTTCTGAAAAATGAGCGTATACTCCTACCAACAGCAGAAAAATGAAAATAAAAAGCAAAAACTTACGTTTTTCAATCACCTGGCATCACCGTTATTCCCACTGAATCCCTAATGCTTCCAGCACTTTAATTGTCCAATATGTTGTAGTTTGATCAACATCATCACGATCCACCAGTTGCTTCACGTTAACGAACTAACTGTGAGGAATTTCAAGGGAAACAACTTCGCCAGTGTCAAGAACGACCTCTATATGCCTCGCATCCTTAGGAATAGTTACGTGGACTACATGCTTTCCATTTATGAAAGTGTAAGTTCCTCCAGAGTACATGGTCTTTCCATCAACTTTGACCTCCTTTATGCAGTAATTCTGCATGCATGGGAAGTCGTACACGATCATGCCATCTATAAAATCCCCTTCAATTTTTCCCAGGAACTTAACATCATCCTGGGTAAGCTTTACATCATAGGAGGGGACTATGAAGTGAAGGAGGACAAGAGCAATGATAACCGCTACCGGGGGAAATGTTACGAACTCTCTCCTATTGATCTCCAGTTCCCTCTCTTTGAGAACCTCAACCTTGGAAGGCATGTTATTGTAGGCTGATATTTCCATTATCCTCGCTATTAGGCTTATGACAACTCCAATTAAAAGGGGCATAAGTAAAGCCCCATATAGGGTCAGGTCCCCGGCTATCAGGAAGTCCTCAACTTTAGTTGCCCTATAAAAGCACTTAAGAACTTCCCTGTGAAGGAGGGCTCCAACAACTAGGAATGGATACAATAAAAGAATGAATGCGTAGATTATTTTGAAGAGTGAAAACTCGAATCCAAGCTCATAGTTAACTCTTGTTAAACCACCAATTGCCACTGCGAAGCCGATAGTTGACACAACAAAGTTTATCATTGCAAGCTTGAAAGGCCTCCCATCTACAGCATGGCTCCACTTGTACAGACCATAGATGTATAACAAGCCACCAATGAATCCGGCTATTGAGCCGATCCCGGGAATCATGACTATAAGCACTAAAAAGGATCCCATTATCAATAGTGTTTTTATACTCTCAACACTGGCATATCTCATGCCAATCACCAATTGTAGTTATCACAAAACTTTAAAAAATTTTGGTAATATGCGGCTATGTAGTTCCGCTCCCTGTCACTTAATTGACTCTGGGGAGAATTTTCAGTGCATAACTCCGGGCATCACAACGACACTACTTAAATGCTAGCTAAATCATTCCCTTCGTGCTCTCCAAACGCTCGCTCTCTCCCAAAGCCTTTCTTAAAGCGACGCCGAGTCCCTTAAATGCCGCCTCGATGACGTGGTGGGCATTAACTCCGCTCAGCTGCTTCACGTGAATTGTAGCATTGAGAGTCCTCGCTAAAGCCCAGAGGAACTCCCTAACTAAAGTGAGCTCAAATCCCTCTTCACCCTCTTCCGGGGCGAGCTCAACGCTGGCATACGCTCTACCAGAGATGTCCACGGCAACCAAAACCAATGCATCGTCCATCGGCATTATCGCATTTCCAAAGCGCGCTATTTTCCTGCCCTTAATTTTCTTCCTAAGCTCCTCTCCAAGGACTATGCCCAAATCCTCCCATAGATGGTGCCTTAAGTCCCACTCAGCGCTTACACTAACCTCCTCACGCATGTAAAAGAACAAAGCAGTGAGGAGGTGGTCTAATACTCTATCTCCACTATTTATCTCCCCTTCAACACCAATTTCGACAATTATATCAACTTCCTTAGTCTTTCTTCTCATCTTCTTACCTCCAGAGCTTTTTTGTGGAGTTCTAACCCTTCAATCTCCGCTAAACGAATCCCCAAATACCTCTCCTGCAAAAACTCCCCCCTGCTCACGTAGGCCAAGCTTACCCTTTTCATAAAGTCCATAACCGTTAAGACC
>QMSS01000184.1 GCA_003649715.1 Thermoplasmata archaeon | reverse complement strand
TGGTGGAGCCGGATAGTATCCCTCCTTGAACCTTATCGGATAACCGTTAGACCCCCAAGCCTCCTCCCTCGACGTTACTTCGTACCACATCCCCCTGTAGGGCTGTGAGACGTCCCAGCTCACGTCGTCGAACACGAAGAACTCGACCTCGGGACCCCAGAAAGTCTCATACCCCATTTCCTTCGCGTACTCCTCGGCCCTCTGGGCAACTCCTCTAGGATCCTTTCTAAGCCTCCCCTTTCCCTTCCCCCAGTACACGTCACATAGGAACCTGCACGATTCTTCGAACCACGGCAGTACGGCGAAGGTCGATGGATCGGGTTTCAGCACCAGGTCGGATTCTTGGATCAGGGCGAACCCGTTTATCGAGGAGCCGTCGAGCTTCGGTATTCCGTTTTCTAGGATGTCGGCGTTTATGAGCCTGGACGAGACGGTGGTATGCTGTAGCCTCCCCCTTATGTCCGTGAACTGCAGGTCCACGAACCTTATACCCTTCTCCTTTATCGTCTTAAGTACCTCGTCAGCACTTGGCCGTCTTTCCATGGATTGTGGGGATAAAGCAAACATATATATACCTTTTGCACCTAATACTGAACAAATGACCGGTAAAAGAAGGAAGACCGAGCTGGACGAAATGGATCTGAAGATACTCCACGAGTACCTGAAGGACTCGAGGGCCTCCAGCAGGGAGATATCCAGGAGGCTGAAGACGACGCCCGGAACCGTTATATCGAGGACCAGGAGGATGGAGCGACTCGGGATCATAAAGGGCTACTCGGTTAAGCTCGACTACGAGAAGCTCGGCTACGAAATAACCGTGGTTACGGAGTTCACGGTCTCGAAGGGTAAGCTCGTCGACGTCGAGAAGAGGGTCGCCAGGATCCCCCAGACCGTGTGCGTCTACGACGTGACCGGGGATGTGGACGCGATAGTCGTGGCGAAGTTCAGGAGCAGGGAGGAGCTGAGCAAGTTCACGAAGGAATTGCTCTCCATACCCTACGTTGAGAGGACGAACACCCACGTGGTCCTCAACACGGTAAAGGAGGACTTCACTTTGCCCCTTTGACCTTCCACATGGTATAACCGCACTTGCCACACGTGTACCTGTCGGCGTGCTCGGCCATGAACGTCCCCCTGCCGCACCTAGGGCATTCCTTCCTCAACCTTACGAGCTTGCCGTCCTCGACCTTGTAAAAGGACCAGATCTTTGGGCTGAACCCCTTCTTGCTCATACGGCCTTCACCTTAGCCTTCCTCCTTTCTTCTAAAAGTTTTCTCCTTTCGTCTTTCGACAGTTGCCTTAGGAATATGTATTCGGGCAGTTGCCTCCTGGCATGTTTCTCATCGTCGTAGATGTAGACCAGGGCCTTGAGATCGTTCCTGCCGAATTCCCCCTCCAACCTTATCGGGATCACCTTCGAACTTTCGACCCCGAACTCTTTCGAGACCATCTCTCTCAACTCCTTCCTGCCGATCTTTCCGGCCATCCCCCTGAGCAGTATCACCAACTCCCTCCTAGAGAGCAATTCGTTCCTGAAGTCGCTGATCACCTCCATGCCTCATCCCAGATCAGGGCGACTTTAAACCTTTTTCCCTCCAGCCCATCCTCTCCATGGCAAGCCTTGCGCGCTCCTTATCGCTCGAATCCACGACAACGATCCCCTCTCCGGGCTGGCCGTAAAGGATCACGGATCCCGGAGGGGAGAGGAGGATGTAAGGGAGCGTTAAGAGGTCCTCCTCCCCATCGACCAGGACTCCGACCTCTTTTCCGAGCTCTAGGGAAAGCTTGACCGCAAGGATCGATTCGGAAGAAATCGTCCCCGGAGGGTTCTTCACGGCTATCGAGAACCTGGGCCTCGGCCTCTTAAGGCTCGCGACCCTCCTCATGACCCTCCCATCCACCACGAATACGTCCGGGGTTATCCCTAGCCTTAAGACCGTATCCAGGGTCTCATCCCCGACCGTGATGACGAGCTTGGCGCCCTCGATGAGCCCCCTGAGCGACGAGATCGATTCGTTCCTTACGAGCTTCCCTAGGGGCTTCTTCAGCTCTTCCCTCAGGTCGGCGGGCAACCTGTACAGCTTCAAGACACCTTTAACGCATACCTTCCTGGCTTCTTTATGCCCAGCAACTTCGCAACCTCGGACTTGTCGGGATCGATCACGATCAGGTATCCGAACCAAGCCGTCGTCAGATCCCTAGAGCCGCAGTTCGGGCATACGTCTCCGGTGGTTATGGCCTTGCACTTCCTGCATGCGAACTCCTTCACCATCCTACCTCGCCGCCTTCTTCATCTCGGCCTTCTTGACGTCTTCCTCTATCCACTCGAGGGCCCCCAAGAAGGGCTGCCTGCAGGTGACCCCTATCTTCCCCATCTCCATCCCCTTCCCCAGGCTCACGGCCGTTATCCTGACCCTTACTACGCTCCCGACCCTCAGGGTCCTGTTCGACTGGGTGCCCCTTATGATCCCCTGCCTCGCGTCGGTCGTCAGGTACTCGTCGAGTATCTGGGAGAGGTGGAGGAGGGCATCGGCAGGCCCTATCCTCACGAACGCCCCGAAGTCCATGATCTCGACCACGATCCCCTCTATCACCTCCTTTATCTTCGGCAGGAAGGTCAGGATCGAGAGCCTCGCCTTATGGTAGGTCGCGCCGTCCCCTGGTATTATCTTGCCGACCGGATCGACCTTTACGTCGGTGACCAGGATTACGAACCCCAGCTCGGGGTTTACGGTGCTCTCGTACTTGGCCTTCAGTATCTTCTTAGCGGCCTCGTTCAGGGGCTCGTTGAACTTATCCGGGGTTATCCTAACCACATCCTCGAGCTCTACGAGCTGAAACAAAGTTATCGACGCCTTTTACCTTCGATTTTGGTTTA
>QMSS01000183.1 GCA_003649715.1 Thermoplasmata archaeon | reverse complement strand
GACAAAGATTTTATAAAATTGATTGCTACTTCAATTCTGTCTGTTTTGTCTTCTTTAGTTTTATTTTCACTACTTTCCTTTAATGTCCTCAAAAGATAACCATTTTCACATTTTAAGTTAAATTTATTGATTAAGCTGTTTTTCTTAGTCTCATTAAAGTTTTCTGAAAATTCAATTTTCCATCCTTCCTC
This sequence comes from Thermoplasmata archaeon, assembly GCA_003649715.1. Classification (GTDB taxonomy): domain Archaea; phylum Thermoplasmatota; class E2; order DHVEG-1; family DHVEG-1; genus B82-G9. The sequence continues at coordinate 2,690 of QMSS01000183.1, read as the reverse complement.
TACACAATACATTTTTATTGTTATATCGTTTGTTAGCTGTAAAGAAATAAAACTCTCTTCTGCATCATCTCTGTAGCAATCGTCTAATCTGCAAAACTTATTATCATTTAGTCTTTTTACTACCGTCCTGACATAGGGACTGATATGTCTGCAGTCAATTCTTGACCTGAACATATTTTCAACTTCAAATCCACCTTTAGGCTCCCAGTTGTTTCCCCATTTGCAGTATCGAATTTCTTTTTCATCTTCTGTCATCTCCTTATACTTTACGAAATAATATCTCCAGTCATAGTTATTTTCCGATTTTGATAAAAATTCATTAATGATCTTTTCAAGACTTCCTTTTTCATTGTATTCTTCTACAAAATTCTTAAGAATTTTTTTATTTTTATCTGCTGTCAGGATAATCTCCCACCCATCTTTTCCTCCAAAAAAGCACTTGCAAGTTTCTTTAGAAGTTCCTCTCCATAAGGCGTGTGTTACTTCATCTGGCCACTTAGATGGTTCAAATGATTCATCAGGAACTGTAAGCAAGGCCCTTATGATTAAGCTATCACTAACTTCATCATTACAAAAAACTTCGTCCATAACCTTTTTAACATTCTCTAATGTCTCTCTTATTTGTTCGGGATTAACATCTTGATTATCTTCATTTTGAACAGGCAAAAAGTTTTTTAAATCGCTTCTTAAATATTTGTAATCCTCAAGTTGAAAGATGATAGGTTTTAAATTACTATCTTTAGCAATTATTTTAGCCTTTTCTACTTCATGCTTGAAAGTTTCTTCAGTGATGCCTGTCTCAGAAAGCTTAATTTCATTTTTATCTCTGTTAAGGAAGAGGTAAATGTTTTGCCTTTGCGTAATAAATTTGTTTAGCACTTTACTTAAAATGTGTGGTAGGTTTTTATACCCTAAAGTTGACCTATACCTCAAATCTGCCGTGCCAGGTGTTCTAATCCTGATGAGTAGATTCCTAACTACCCTTACTAAATCTTTCAGATTGTCATCTGCCTGCTTCTTGTCATTTTCAATTAGATACTTTAGAATTGTCCAGAGAATAACTTTATCAAAAATCGTAAATTCGTTGTTTTTAGTTATGAGTTTTTCAAAAAGATTGATGCTCGCCTCTTCATTTCTATCACCCCATAGAGTAACTTTGCCAGGTTTGTAATGGCCTTTTGAGAAAATTTCATCAAAAAGGCTTTTAATATTTTCTTTTTTTACTTCTTCTGAACGACCTCTGGCTATTTCCAACCACTTATCTAACGACTTAAAGAGAAACTTTATGTTATCCTTATTTTTATATACCTCTGCAAAGTTAAGCTTTCTCCTCTTCTGATTTTCTCCTTCTGAAGAATCTTCTTCTCCCGTGTCTTCATTAAAATCAATCTCTATTTCCGGCCGACTGCTATCCTTTAGGTATGTTAACGGTGTAGCGTTTTTTTCGTAGTATAACATTTCCGTTACATAGCAAAAGTAGTTCATAAACCGTTCATCTATCTCATTGTTTTCATCTCTAAATTCCCAGAAAAGGTCTGTCCATTCGTTGTCTATCCTGCAAGAAAAATACTCTTTAAAGGATACTTCTTTATCTTTTATCTTAAACTCAGTTGGGGTGTTGCTAAATTTGCTTCCCCAAAATTGCTCAAACCTTGCTTTGAAATTTTCAAACTCAGTCAATAGTTTTCCCCTTGCATTCATTTTGATATAAAGTTCATCAGTGAGCCCAAAGTTTTCTAATTGGAGAAAGTAAAAGGTAATTGGTGGATTATTACTTTGTATTAATTTTTCAAAAAATCCTGCCTCCTTAAATTTTTCATGAATGCTATCCAACATAGTGAGCATTGCCTTAATGGTAGGGTCTCTTTGCCAGTAGATAAAAAACCAGGGTTGGTCTTTAATGTATTGGCTTAATAATTTCCCGGATTTTTGCAATTGCTCAAAATCTATCCCTTTATCTATAATCTTTTCAACAAATTCCCTTGAGGATATTCTTGTTTCATAGGTAAATCGTTTGAGTGTAGACTTTACATCGTCAGACACCTTATTGTCTTTATTGACAAGATACCAGTGCAGGAGGAACAAAGTAGTTATCCTCTGTTGGCCGTCAATTAAAATAAGCTTGTTTTCTTTGATGTCTTCTACACTACCATAAATAAAGTCTAAATTTAAATTTTCGTTGTTGTTTATAGCTTTGTATATATTAGTTAGAAAACTTTCTCTGATATCTTTGTGTTTTTCTCTGCCCTGGGCATAATCCCTTTGCATAATCGGGATTTCTATTTTGTATTTATTAATTAGTTGCCAAAAAGTGAGTTTCTCTCCAGTTTGATGGTAATTACTGCTCACTTTTATGCTCCTTTTGGGACATTGGTAAATAATCTTTAATGGTCTCTTTTATTGCCTCTAAATAAGATTTTTTATCCTTTTCTGACCAAAAATAAAGTTGTGAAGGATTTTTACTGTAGTATTTTAAAAATACATTCTTTGTGCAAATGGGGATAAATGAACCTTTTTTGTCCAAGTCAATAATTTTTTGTCTTTTAACAACAAAAACATCATTGCTTAAACAAGCATTGGCTTTGAAAGACAATAAAGTAAGATTTTCAATACTGTTTATATTTTCCTCTTCATTAAAAATTCTAAATACTACCGTTTGTATTTTATTTATTTCATCTTCTTCTATTTTT
>QMSS01000182.1 GCA_003649715.1 Thermoplasmata archaeon | reverse complement strand
AAACCTATGATGAATAGTATGGTTGAGCAGGCTAGGGAGATTCCTAGTAGTATGTTTAGGTTTCTATCCTTCCCATAGTATGTTTGAAGGTTGTATTTTTTCTTTTTTAGTATGTTAATCATACGGCTTCTCCCATACCTGAGCTCATAAGCATGTAGAATCCGAAATATGCAAGTGGTAGAATCATGAGTGCTATTAGATACATGAATACATAGTCTATATGACCACTTGTAAGTCCCATGATTGATATTGTTATTACTAGGAATAGGGGAAATGCTATTACTGTTACAACGAATGCTTCTGCCATTATCGCGAGTGTTTCAAGGTTTCTTTTCCGTTCTACTAGATCACGGGTCATGTATCTTTCTACGCATCTTTCGAAATATGGTCCTAGTTCGCTTCCTGATTGTATAACTGCTATTATTCCCTGTAAAAATTCTTTGAATTTTTCTGATGGGCTTATTTCTATTGCGTTTTTTAATGCGGTTATTGTGTCTACTCCCATCATTTTGATTTCTGTTACTATTTTTTGTGCTTCTTTTTGTATTTCTCCGTAGAGTTCTGCCTTTGAGAGTGCTTCGAATATTTCAGCTGGTGAGATTCCTGCTACTGACATTGTGTTTATGAAATTTGTAGCATATGGTAGATATCTGTCTATTTTTTTTGCTCGTGATTTTGCTTTTGAGGATGGTAGACTTATATAGTATATACCTATTGAGATTGGTACTACTGATGATATAATAAGCATTAGAAGCGCTGTTATTGGATGTGGGATCAGCAGATAGAATATTATAGCTGATGTGAATGCACTTATGAAACCTAGTATTATGTTCATTAGAACCATTGAATAGTACTCTTGGTATACCATTGCTATGTCTGCTTTTTCTAGTAGGTTGTTTTTTGTTGTTTCGCTTATGTTGAATTTTTTAAAAATGTTTTCAAAAAGTTTCCTACAGAACCTTGAGTAGGTTGTGGATTTCACTTTTTGAGTTCCTCCTGTGCTTGTTCAAGTAGTTTGTCAGGGTTTTTGCTGTATTCTGATACTATTCTTCCGACTTCTTTGTAGTCTCTGATGTTTTTTTCAAGCATCCATCGGAGGATTGTTTTTCTGTTTTCAAGTTCTTTTTGTAGCTGCGTGTCTGTCCAGTCGTTTTGTATTTTTATTTCGTTTAGTATTTTACTTGCTCCAGTGTTTTCAAATCTATCGTCTGTTTTTGAAACCCATCTGAAGGGTTCCATGAATATTAGCTGATTTGTATCGGGGTCTAGTTTTACTACTTCTGTTACACTAGTCATTCGTCTAACTGTTTTGCCTTGTATGTCTACTGCGTTTTGGAAAACAATTATGTCTAATGAGGTTAGTAGTGCTCTCGGTAGTGATATTGGTGGGTTTTCAAGTCTTTGTATCAGTGTGTGTATATCGCTCGCGTGTACTGTTGCATAGGATGTGTGTCCTGTTGCCATAGCTTGGAATAAGCTGTATGCTTCCTTTCCTCGTACTTCTCCTACCATTACTACTTTTGGTCTTTGTCTGAGTGCTGCTTTTATTAAGTCGAACATGTCTATGTCTTTTCCTGTTTTTTGATCTGATGCTGAGAATCCTTCCCGGGTTGTTCCTGCGATCCAGTTTTCATGGGGTAGGTTGATTTCTCTTGTGTCTTCGATTGTTATTATTTTATGTTGAGATGGTATGAACAGTGATAGTGCATTGAGTGCGGTTGTTTTACCAGATGCAGTGCCTCCGCAGAACAGTATCGATGCTCCGTTTTCTATTGCCATCCAGAAGTATGCTGCCATGTCCAGGTTTATTGATTTGTATGCGATGAGATCAACGGGTGTGAGTGGTTTTTCTTTGAATTTACGGATTGTGAATGTTGATCCTTTTGTAACTGTTTTTGAGAGTGTGGTTTGTAGACGTGATCCATCTGGTAGTTTTCCGTCGACAATTGGTGAGAAAACAGATATTTGTTTACCGCATATTTGTGCTAATCTTACAACAAATGAGTCTAATTCTTCGTCGTTTTTGAACCATACATTTGTTGGTATGGCGTCATATTTTTTGTGATAAATAAAAACAGGGACGTGATGACCATCACATGAGATGTCTTCTATTCCTTCATCTTTCATGATTATGTCTATTTTACCGTATCCTAGGAATTCTCGGAATATATGATAAAAAATTTTGTCTTTTAGTTCCTGCTCTTCTTTGGATAACTCTTTTTTATCTTTTTTAAGACTAAATAACTGTTTAATCGTTTTAGATGTTTTACCCTTTTTTTGCTCTGTTTTCTTTTTAAACAAGGTTTTTTTATCTTCGGTTGTTTTTTCTTCTTTGTTTTTTTCTTTTCTATCAAACAAAGAAAACTTTGTTTCAGGTTTTTTTACTATTCTTTTGCTTACGTCAAAGACTATATTGTTGTCTTCTATTATCCGTTCAAGTGTTTCCTCCAGATATTTTGCTTTTTCTTCTTCTTTCACTTCTGTGACATCAATATCTGAAAGCATTTTGAAAAGACGTGTGAGTTCTTTTTTCAAATCTTCCTCTTGTTCTGATAGTTCTGGTTCAATGAGTTCATAGACATACTCGTTTATTGAATGATCATATACTATTCTACGAGTACCGAGTCCCTTCCATCCGAATCCTGTTTTTTCTTCTATTATTTCTTTATGTCCTTCCCATTTCGTTTTTTGTGCTGCTAGTTTTTTTTCTAGTTCTTTTTTTCTCTGTTGCGCTTTTTCTAGAAGTCCTGTTTCTTGGTGTTTTTTTGTTTCTTTTTTTATGACTGGTTGTTGTATTTCTTTTTGTATTTGTTCTAGTTCTTTTTTTCTTTGTTGCGCTTTTTCTAGTAGGCCCATAGATTACCTCATTTTGTTTTGTTTATATTTTTT
>QMSS01000181.1 GCA_003649715.1 Thermoplasmata archaeon | reverse complement strand
TCTCAATTGAAAAAACAATTTAAAGGAAGACAAGTACATCCGAACAAACTAGAGAGATTTCTTAGTGAATTACTTCAAGAACTTTTTCCTAATGAATATAAATTTGTTGGTGATGGTACTGTAATAATAGGAGGGAAGTTACCTGATTTTATTAATGTAAATGGCCAAAAGAAAATTATAGAATTTTTTGGTAATTATTACCATAAGAGGGAGGATGAGGAAATTAGGATTGCCTACTTTCGTCGTTATGGTTATAAAACATTAGTTATTTGGGAAGAAGAACTTAATGATCTTCCCAAACTTAAAAATAAATTATTCCGTTTTCATCGGAGTTGATCAATTTTAAAGTTTGGAGGTAAGACAAAATGACTGAAAAGAAAGATTTGGTTGGTCTCATCAAAGAGGCTGGCCGTACCCAGAGGGTAAATGAGTTTGAGTGTCCCTATGTTGACGGGTTCTATGTCAAGTTGGCGTATGCTAGCAAGTTTATTCTCAATCAGATTCGAGAAGTGGCGAGGGAAGTTGCGTTTACTAGGACTGGAGCTAGAGAAGAACGATTGAATGAAAAGAAACTTCGAGAACACTATGTTCGATATGTAATCAAAGGCTGGCATGGGTTAACAGTGGGGAAACTCAGAAAACTTCTCCCTTCTTTGGAAATTTCCGGGGATGATGAGAATAAAGAAGTTCCATTCTCTCCAGAGATTGCAGAAGCACTGTTAGAGTATTCTCTTGAATTTGACAATTGGGTAGCGTCGGTGTCGGGAGAGCTTAGCAATTTTGCCTCTCCTGAGCAGAAAGAGAAAGAGTTTGAAAATTTAGACTAGTGGCGGAGTGGGGGGTAAAAGGATTAGGAAAGAGTTGTGAGCAGTGTAGGAGTCTTCTTGATCCTAGTGGATTCGAGAAAGGTGCTAGAGTAAAGGTAGTGTTGGATTGTGAGAACTGTCCTGTCTCAAAAGCACGTCCCTTGCCGGAGAATGAGAATATAATAATTTTGTATGAGGCGTTGCCTAGGAATTATGATGGAATTACCGGACGAAGGATTGTTACAGCGAGTGACATCAAATTCATCCTCGAGTTGTATGAAGTTCCTAGAGAGTTATGGTCAGAGTATTATCACAAACTTCTATTTTTCCATGAGCAGGTTTTATTAGCACTAAGTAGAGAAGAAGAGAGAAAGGCAAAAATGAAAAAGAAGCCAACCTGGGGGAAGATAGAGCCTTCTTCTGGGACTGGAGATAGAAGGATAATGAAGAAGCGTGGCTAGAAAAGACCTTATCCTTGTTTTGGAGTTCGATGATAAGGGGACTCCAAAGATAAAGAAGACCTTATCTGCTACAAAAGCTGAACTCTCAAAGTTTGATAAAACTGCTCGTCAAGCTAGTAAGGGCGTTTCATCTCTTAATACTCAGGTGTCGAAGACTAGCAAAGTAGTTGGGCTGTTTGCGAGAGTGATGAAGAGTACTGTGGGACAGATTGCTGCTGGAATGGGAATAATGACTGGAGTACAGGGAGCTGTGCGAGCAATTCGTAATGCTATCGCTAATACGATTCGAATGGGGAGAGAGTTTGAGCGGGCATGGGCAAATGTGACTACCATGTTGACTGTCTCAGAGAGGGAGACTGAGCGGATGAAGCGTCAATTGATTAATCTCTCTCCAACATTAGGTGATGTTACCGACCTTGCTCGTGGTATGTATCAGGTATTATCTGCTTCGATTGAACCTTCGAAGGCGATTAAATTCTTAGCAGAAGCAGCAAAGTCGGCAAAAGCAGGAGTTACCGATACTGCCACTGCTGTGGATGCTCTCACCACGGTTATAAATGCTTATGGATTTGCTGCTGAGGATGTGACAAAAGTTTCCGACATTATGTTTCAGACAGTCAAGCGTGGTAAATTGACCTATGAAGGAATGGCAGGTGCTTTGGGAACCGTTGTTCCTATTGCTTCTCAAGTGGGAGTGCGTTTTGAAGAGATAGCCGCAGCCATGGCTACTTTGACTCGTTCTGGGGTGGATGTTAACACAACCACCGTTCAGTTGCGACAAATTTTAGTCTCCGTCTTAAAACCTACAAAAGAAGCGGCGGAGATGGCTAAAGCACTGGGATTGGAGTTTAATGCTCAAGCTCTTCGGGCAAAGGGATTGGTTGGGTTCTTGAAGGATGTGATTGAGAAAACTGGTGGAAGTGCAGAGGCAATGACAGCTCTGTTTGGTAATGTGAGGGCTTTGACTGGTGTTTTAGGATTAGCAGGTGAGCAGGCAGAAGCTTTTACAAGCGACTTAAAGCTGATGGAAAATGCTCTTGGGTCGACTCAGGAAGCCTTTGAGAAACAGATGAAGAGTACTGATTTTTGGATTGAGACTCTGAAAAATGCCTCAGAGAAGATCAGGGTTTCTTTTTATCTTGGATTTACAAAAGGATTTGCAGGCGGAGTGAAAAGTGCAAGAGATTTGGAGCTTGAAATTGCTCGTTTGTCAGAGCAGGCAGAAAGACTTGGGAGAGCTTTTTCCAATATGCTTCAAAGTTTGAAACCACTTTTGGAAACTCTTACTACTGGGAAACCCATAGTAGTAAGTTTTGGTGAGGCTTGGGCAGAGACTATTATGAAAGCTATGGGAGTGGCAACAGAACAGGAGAAAATAAGTAAACGGGTAGCAGAAGGCAAGGAAAAAGTATATGGGTTTATTGAGTCTCTTCATGTTCTAAGTCCGACTATTGACGAGGCTAGGAAGCAGTTAGAGAAAGGTGAGGAGAATTGGAAGAAATGGACAGAGCAAGTCAAAGCGGCGGATGAGAGGCTTTTCAAGGCTCAGAATACTACTGAGTGGGCTGTTGGTGCTTGGGGTACTTTGGGAAATGCTGTTGCCGAGGCAGGCAAGCTCCACAGAGAGGC
>QMSS01000180.1 GCA_003649715.1 Thermoplasmata archaeon | reverse complement strand
TTATTGATAGAGTTGGAGATGTTCCTCTTCCACCTTATATAAAATCTATGGGTATAAAGGAAGAGGACTATCAAACTGTTTATGCTCAAAAAAAAGGCTCCCTTGCCTCTCCCACAGCAGGGCTCCACTTTACAGAAGGGCTCCTTGAGAAAATCAAGAGTATGGGGGTTAATATTCTTTACATAACCCTTCATGTTGGATTGGGGACTTTTAGACCTATAAGAACCGAGAATATAGAGGATCACAAGATGGAGGAGGAGTGGATTGAGGTTCCACCCGAAGTGGTAGAAAAAATTATTGAAACAAAAGAGAGAGGAGGGAGGGTTTTTGCTGTGGGAACAACAGTGGTAAGATCCCTTGAAACAGCGGCACTTTCAGGAAATATTAAACCCTTTAGAGGTTATACAAAATTATTCATCAAACCCGGTTTTAAATTTAATGTTGTAGATGCATTAATTACAAATTTTCATCTTCCTAAGACAACCCTTATTGTTCTTGTCTCTGCCTTTGCTGGAAGGGAAAACATTATGAAGGCATACACGGAAGCTATTAAAAGAAGATACCGCTTTTTCTCCTTCGGAGACGCAATGCTAATAATTTAAATTGACTAATTAAAAATTTTTTTTAAAATTAAGGTGTTAAAAATAAAAAATATGAGGAGGTAAGACCGATGAAAAAATTGCAGTGGAAGTATTTTGTTGTCACTGTGCTTGTTCTCCTTCTTCTAACTCCTGCTGTTATGGGTATGAGGGGTCTTCCTGTTACACCTCTTGGCGATGATCCACCAACAGGAATTCATCTCTACTGGAACGATGATCTCTCCACAACCATTGTTATCTCTTGGAAAACCCTTAATCCAGATTCTGGTGACATGGTTTACTACGACACAGAGTCCAAAAAAGGAATGGAGGGCGATCCATCAGAACTCTACGCATACTCAGCAGAAGGAACCCATCACACCATTGATGATCTTGGAGGTTACATTCACGATGTAAAACTCACAGGACTTGAACCAGGAAAGACATATTACTTTGTGTGTGGTGGTCCTGGAGGATTTGAGGAGGAGAGAAAATTTAAAACACTTCCTGAGAATCCCGATCATGTAAGATTTGTTTTTGGTGGTGATTCAAGAGAGGGAGCCACCGATTTTCCATGGGGAAGGGATGAGATTTCAAAGTTGATGGCTACCTACGATCCAGATTTTGTTATTCATTGTGGAGATTTTGTGAGAAAACCATTTAGAGCTTCTCATTGGGATGATTGGTTTAATCATATGGATGAGACATGGATTGATAGTGAGGGATACACAATTCCAATAATCCCATTTTTAGGAAATCATGAGGTGGGAACAAAGGATGAATTTATGAAGACCAAAGAAGATGCAAAATTTTACTTCCAGTACTTTAACATGCTACCTGAACCTCAAACATGGTATTCATTGGATATAACTCCATACATTCATTTCACTGCCCTTAACAGCGAAACCTACACAGGACCTCATAGTGAGCAGTATGAATGGGCTGACGAAGATTTAAGCAAGGCAAAAGATGTTACATGGAAATTTGTAGGTTTCCACAGACCTGCCTTTGATCCAAGAGGTAAGGGAACATCAGAGTATTTCCTTCCACTTCTTGATAAGTATCATGTTGATATAGTTTTAAATGGCGATGTCCACCTTTATGAGAGACTCCAGCCCATGAATGTTAGCTCTTATCCAGGGGAGTATGTCTCCTTTGATAAAGGAACTGTTCATATTGTTTCTGGTGGATGGGGAGCTCCACTCTACATGCACTATCCTCTCTGGTATGATGCATGCGGACCAATAGCAGAGTATAACTTCACTGTATTTGATGTGACACCAACAACACTTCACATGCAGGCAATAGATGTAAATGGGAATGTTATAGATGAATTCACAATAAATAAGGAACTTTCAGAACCACAGATAGTTGTTAGAGCAAAGGCAACATCAGATCCAGACGATGTATCAGGACCTGCCCCACTTACCGATTTCGGTCCTGGTGATTTTCCACCTGTAGTTGGCATGAGCAAGGTTGGAAAAGGAACAGTAGTTGCCAGTGGCACCGCATGGTCATGTGAGAATGGAGGCTGGGTCAAAGGTGAATATGATGTATTTCTTGATATTCTGTTCCAGAAGATGGTTGAAGGGGCAAAGAAGATTCTTTGGTATGAAGGATACAATGCAAGATTTACAACAGAGGATTCATCAGATTTAATATCTGCCCTAAAAGATATGGGTTATGAGGTTGTGGGAGACAACACTGAACCAATCACAATGGATCTACTTAAAGACTATGATATTCTTGTCATTCCACAGCTTAGACTTGGTTCTGGATATGATGGTGGAGACCCAAGTCTCCTTCCATGGGATGATGTTTATGCCATAAAGGACTTTGTTGAGGGAATCTATGGTTTCCTTATAATGGATGACTGCAATTATGGTGGGAACAACTTTAATAGAGTCCAGAACAAGATTCTTTCTGGAGTTGGCGCAGGTTTAACACTCCAGTCAGATTGCGTGTATGACTGGGTAAACAACTGGAAGAGAGGATGGTATCCAATTGTTGAAGTTGACCCTGAGAGTGATATTGGAAAAGCTTATGTTAATAGGACAGGTAAAACCGAGATACAGCTTTATGAACTCTGTTCTGTTGTTGTAAGTCCTCCAACATACCTTGAAAGTGTTTCTGGCGGTGAGAGAACAATTGTTGATGGAAGAAAGAAGATGGCTGATGCGAGAGTTATTATAGAAACAAAAGAAGATGCAAAAGGTGTTGTTGGTATTCAGAACCTTGGGAATTCAGGAGATCGTAAGCTTCTAAAGTGTGTGGATATATCAACAGATATACCTGAGGATGAGATTGTTTGGCCAGTAACT
>QMSS01000179.1 GCA_003649715.1 Thermoplasmata archaeon | reverse complement strand
TATAAATAATAAATCCTGTTTATCCGGTCGAAGCTTCTCAAACGGAATATCTTCAGAAGTTAAAATACATTTTACTTGAAAATCTGTGAGTTTATCGTTGCCCTTATAACTCAATAGTAAAGGCCGAGAGCGGAGAAACGAGCTGAGTCTAATACGATTAGTTGGTCCGTAAGAAGGTAAATCAACCATCATGTGTCTATGAAAAGTCTTTAAATAATAGATATATCTTTTCGGTGTCATGAAAGACTACTTTCTTTTCACCTAGCCGAACTGTGCCATTTAAATGCAAAGTAATATATCCAGTTTCTCTGTTTGAAATATTCGGTTTGAAAAAGAAATAAACATATTTATTCTCGCTGTCTTCATCGAACTCTCCTACGCCGCAGTCTGATTGATAACTGAGATTAATGTGCGCTTCGCTAGGCAAGTAGATCGAGTCGTTCGCATCTTTTATATGAAAGCATAATACCAGAGTTTCATCAGAGAAGAGAGAATAATCTGCCATCTCGTCTTCTTAATATTTTATAATCTCTCCAAATTACTTATCCGATAATTATATATTCTTGATAGGTCAGTAAAGAAGAGGCCCCCGAAAGGAAGCGGAGGAATGTAGATTGGTAAGGAGCTGGTAAAGCATGCAAGCAGGCTCACAGAGAAATCAGAGCCAAAAGAGAATGCTGGAGCAGGTTTTAAAGAAACTAATATATTTTCGATTATCTCATGCACACCAGCCTTCTCGAATAAAATCTTGAATATTAAATTTTGAGCTATTATTGACGAGAGAGTTGAATAAAGGAAAGTATTAATCAATAAAGCTTTGGAAACTACAGCGTGAAATCCCGATGCAACTTCAGTCCCCAAAGATATCGGCATCGAATAAATAAATGGAGAGATGGTCTTAATTTTAGAAATTACTTTGGTTAAAAGGATCCCTGTATGAGTGTCCTCAAATAATAAATTATAATTGAATAAAGCTTTCAGTAACGCTTCTCCAGAAAGAGTGTATAAGCCGGGTATATGGGCTTCTGCTAAGAGCTCTGAAAATAAATTCTCAATAAAAACAAAATTTATAGGAATAAAAATTTGATTCTTCAAGAAAATTGGAAAATTAAAACAGATGGATCCTTCAAAATCTGGGATGACCTTCATTAGCGATTCAAGGAGCTGTATAAATGAAGTCTCGAATTCTTTGCCAAAAGCAGCCATGACCTCGGCTGCAGCGAATAGATTACTTTGGGATTCAAATTTACATTTTAATGGAATAGAATATATAGCAAATCCGGGTATTATAGGAAGAATAACTTCGGTTGAAAAGAGTATAGGAAGGTTTGCGGAGCTTAGAACGTCTTCTAAAACGAGCGTCTCTAATTTTAATCTAGCGGATGTGGTTAAGCTCCATTGGCGGTGAAGCGAGAATAATAAATTAATTGGAATGCTTTCAGCTAATTTCTCTTCAGAAATTAATGCAGATTTTATATTCAATAAAGCTTCGATCTCACTTATTTTTTTACTTATAAGCTTTATTATAGCCGAAGATAAAAATAAAAATTTTAGAGAAGCTTTTTCTGATTGCAGTATTAGAAATCGCAAAAGAATAGGAAGAGGAACAGCGGATTGCAGCATGAAGATTGATTTATAAAGCAGCCGAGTTAAATAAGGAATTGTATATTCAAGATACAAGCGCTCCCTGGAGCCGGTTCCAAGCACACAGCTAAGAGCTGTTTCTACATGGGTTTCTGGAACGGCCAGGCTATCAAGAGCTAAATACGCTTCGGCGAGGAGAGAAACTGAGGGAGGCGAGAGAGCAGCCCATAAGCGAGCTCTGTGCTCCAAGATATTAGTTCCTTTTGCGGCAAAGCCCAGACCTTTTTCTGTGAATGGAGGTGCTCTTATCCTTGAAAGAAATGAAGAATAGAACGCTAAAAACGAATCTGCTGAAAGCTCAAATGTTGTAGTCAGAAGCGCTTCTGAAATGAAATCAAATAATATAATAGAGACAGTATCTTGCTTAGCCGCTGCACTAGGAAATGCGAGGAGGAGCGATTCATAAATTTGGGCTGGAGTAGGAAGCTCAGCCTCCCAATTAAAATTTAGTGTTGCATCCACAGTTAAGGAATAAAGCCCGCCAGTTAATGTAAATCGTCTATCTGCACGAAATATAGTAGCTCTTCCCTTGTGAGCTTGCCACATTTTTTATTATTCTATTTTAATTGCTTCGTCTCCTTTAATTAGAAATAATCCTTTATCAGATTCTACTACTTCCCCGCCTCTCCTCACTTCTAATATTATCTCAACAAGGTATTCAATCATACCAGACCAAATATTTTATAATATGTCCTTAGTAATTCTTCATGGCGATAAGCCGATATAAATATATCCTCATATTTTTCGCTAAGTAATATTTCCATTAGCAACTTGAGATTCTCAGGAATAGCCTTATTGGTTACACAAATTCGTCGTCCGTTCTTATAAACAACTTCTCCTATTACCTCGACATCAAACGATGCCCGTGTCATCAGCCCTGTGTTGGAATCACTCTTAATGTCAGAGAGAAGCTGCTATCTGTGTCCAAGGTTACTGTATCAAAAGTGCATCGTAAAAGACATACATTTGTTCCATTAGAAGCATTCTTCGCAACTGCTGCCTCACTAATTTGATTCGATGGTAGGTCATTATAAACCCATGTAGAATTCCACTGTGCAACATACGAGCCGTTGTCGTTCTGATAGTGGGATGCATTTCCGTCTTTAAAGTTTGTCTCGCTTCCCAATAGATGCTCATCTGTTTCCTGAGCCGCTGTTCCTGAATTGCCAACACCTATTGCTTTATAGTGATACGGGTCGTCGAGCCCCGTCAAAAGGCGTGTCATATTATCCTTTCCGATGTTCAGAATTTTAATACTTTGCAGAGCCATTTCCCAAAAGTATTTTTTAATATGGTTATCATTCTAATC
>QMSS01000178.1 GCA_003649715.1 Thermoplasmata archaeon | reverse complement strand
GTCTGAGATGGGGAGAATGGGAAGATTTGATGAAAAAGGTGCTTTTGCCCATATATAATCTTTACACAGAAGAAAACATCAGTCGCTCATTTTTAATGGGGATTTATGAACTGGCAAAAGACAACTTATTCCAAAGATATCAAGATGAGCAAGATGGAGTAATGACTAAACCAAGACTTGCCTATAGGTTTGCTAGATTTCTAAATAAAGAATCCTCCGAAAAATTGGTGGACATATACGATATGTTTCTCGATAAAGATCTGGCTTTATCTCAAGTTCTTGAAAATCTGAGAAAAACATGGAAAGTTTTTGAGGTTTTGCTTTACTTAACCAAACAAAAAGGAGGAGAAAATGTTACTAAATGAAATTTCTACGCAGCAATTGGTTAAAGAGGCTGAAGAAGTCGCAAAAGAACTTGCAAAAAGGGGTGCCTTCGGTAGAGAAGGTAATACTAAACTTACCACTCAACTCCGCAAAATTTACGATTATTTATTGAAGATTAAAAGAGAGGTTGAAAAGGGAAGCTCAGACGAAAAGATAAAAGAAAAACTGTATCTAATAAGACCAAAGATTGCATATGCTGTTTCTCGATCAAAAGAGAGGAAAGCTCTGGGTTTAAAACCTCTTCAGGAGAAGATGGAACCATGGATACACGAATTTAGAGAACCGAAAAGGGATCTTGAGAAACTTATCCAATTTATGGAAAGCGTCATTTCATTTTATAAATATGAAACATCAAAATAAAATAAGGAGGTTATAATGAATAACAAAAAACTCTATGGAAAGATAGTTATAAAGGGGATAATTCATACATTGACAGGTTTACACATTGGGGGTTCCAAAGAAACTCTTGAGATAGGAACAGTTGACTTACCTGTTATTCGAGACCCGGTTACAAGGGAACCATACATTCCAGGTAGCTCTATAAAGGGGAAAATGCGCTCTTTATTGGAAAGATACAAAGCAGGTAGTGATACGAGTTTCTTTTCTAAAAATGTGGGAAATGCAAAGATTCACGCATGTAACACAAAAGAAGAAGCCTTCAACTGTGAAGTATGCAGGGTTTTCGGGTCAACTGGTGGGAAGGACGGCTCAAACTTTCCCAGCAGAATAAAGGTAAGAGACGCTTATTTTACATTATATACAAAGCGTCATTTAGAGAATGCAGAGACTGACTTCTTATTTTCTGAAGTAAAGTACGAAAATGTCTTAGACAGAATAACTGCTGCTGCTAATCCCAGACAAATAGAAAGAGTCCCCAGAGGTAGTGATTTTTCTTTTGAAATTGTTTATGACGTTGAAGAAAAGACACACATTGAAGAGGACATTGCCAACATTGTAATGTTGATGAATTTAATTGAAGATGATTATATTGGTGGACACGGCTCAAGAGGGTATGGCAAAGTCAAGTTTTATATAACAGAATGCATTGCAAAGAAGATTGAAGCATACAAAGGTGAGTCAAACAGTGAAAAGGTTATTCTCAGTAGTGATGTAAAACTTGAAGATGTGGAAAAGCCAGAGGAGGAGTTGTACACGAAATTGGCGAGCGTTTCTCAACTGAAGGAAAAAGTTCAAGAGATAGTTGATTTCTTTAAAAGTTAACGGACGGGAGTAAAAATGATAAAATATATACGCTTCCACTTTAAAGAACCTTTTCACATTGGCTCTGAAGTTCCTGGAGGTGACCCTTTTGCTGGCCTTGTTATTCACAGTGATACTTTAATGGGTGGGATCCTATTTAACTGGATTAAACTCTTTGGGGATACATCTGGTTTGGAGGGTTTTCTGAATGGAAACCCTCCGTTCTTTGTTTCCTCTGTTTTCCCTGTTTTGGGTGATAACTTTTTCCTGCCAAAACCGAAAATAATCAGCGATAAAGAAAAAGAGCCAGAATCTGAAAAAGAAATGCAGATGCGAAAGAAATATAAAAGAGTAAAACTTGTACCTGTTGATATTTTAAAACTTTACCTTGAAGCCCAAAAAGTTGATAAAGAGGTAATTATTGAGCAATGGGAAAAACTTTCAGCGAGTATTGAAAACTACACAGAACCAAGGGTCAGATTGGGTCCACAAATGGAAAGTTCTCAGATTTTTTATATCACGAGAGCAAGGACTTCTGAAGAACTTGATTATTACTTTTTTGTAAACATAAAAGATGCCTCATTAACTGACAAACTCTTAGCCTCATTAAAACTGCTTGCAGAAAATGGGCTTGGTGGCTTTCGCTCAAAGGGCAATGGAAGATTTGAGTTAAAAACAGAAAAAATACTGGAAGATGTTCCTGAGACTGTAAAACAACTGTCTTCTATTGAAACCAATGGGACTTTTATGTTGATATCCCTCCTTTCACCATCAACGGATTCATTCCAGAAAGAAAAATCCTGTTTTGAATTGATTATCCGTGGTGGAGGATGGGCTTTGAATGCGAAAACAGGTTCCCAGGGTTTGAAAAAAAGGGTGAAGATGCTGATAGAAGGCACTATTCTGGCCGAAAAAGATCCGGGTAAGAATCCTGATGTCACTCCATCTGAATGGAAAGAAAAAATATTTCAATATGGGATGGGGTTTTATGTTCCCTTAATATAAGGAGGAGATATGCTTGATGTTAAAAAATATAAACTAAAGACTCTTTCACCGGTTCATATTGGAAATGGGAATGTTTATAATTCTCTTGAGTTTGTTGTGTTTGGCAAAAAAGTGTACTTTGTTTCTGAAGAAAAGATAGCGGAGCAACTGCCAGCAGAGGTTATTGATGATTTTACAAGCGGTATTATTGCTGGAAATTACAACAGCCTTTTTGAATTCTTATGGAAAAAAAATCTATGTAAAGAGGACATTCTGACAAAAATATCAACTTATGTCGTAAGTAGTGACTCAGTTATTGAGAATGTTAGAGAGATAAGAGAGTTTGTTAAGGAACAGAAAAACTATCCATACATTCCAGGTAGTTCAATAAAAGG
>QMSS01000177.1 GCA_003649715.1 Thermoplasmata archaeon | reverse complement strand
CTCATACGATCTTTCAATCCTATTTTAGTCTGATTTTAACTTGATAATCATAGAGTCCTCTCCCCCTGATTTGACTTTCAATCCTATTTTAGTCTGATTTTAACAGAATGGTCAGTTTACATATTATACTCCGATTATTATCTTTCAATCCTATTTTAGTCTGATTTTAACGCTCCAGATGCATATCTGTTTTTTTACGGAAAAACTCCTTTCAATCCTATTTTAGTCTGATTTTAACCCGCTGCTCCTCCTGTAAAAGAAAAGCAGCCTCAATACAGTAATACTCTAAGAATTTATAACTTCTACTTTAACCTTTGCAGCACATGTTTATAAATCAATTACATAACTACAGTTTCGAGACTATATCACAGTAGATAAATCCGTTTTTTCCACTCCGATATACTCTTTTTTGAAAACTTCTTGACTACGCATTTTGTATATTATAACAGAATCTTCTTCCTCGCTTATCAATTTCTTTAACCCTTTTTTAATTTCATAAAACTGAGATGGAGTGATCTCTCCTTCAAATACAGAGTTTTGAATCCAGTTAAGATACTGTCTAAGAAAATAGCATACCTTTGATACCCTCTCCACCTTGATGTCATAAACTATTATTACATACAATCTTCTCACCACCAGATTCGAAAAGCCTTATAGGTTTTTTCTCCAAGCAAGTGTTTTATCAGCTTGTAGCATTCTAATCTGATTAACCTTTGATATGATACATTTCTACCTAATGTTCTATGTTTTATAGTTCTACCTAGTCTTTCCTCCCAGTTTTCAAGAAAGATTCTTTTTCCCTTATCATTTAGTAGACAGTAATTTAATTCTTTTCTGAAATCTTTTTCATCTATCATCCTCTTGTTAACTAGTTTGAAGATTGTTCTATCAGTCAGTAAGGGTTTAAACACCTCTGCTAGATCTAGACACAAAGAAAACCTTCTTTCTGATGGCTCATGGAGGAAAGAAATTGTTGGATTAAGTTGGGTATGATATATCTCAGTTAGTATAGCGGAATATAGGAGAGAGTTTCCAAAGGATATGAGACAGTTTATCATATTCTCTGGTGGTTGTCTCGTTCTTTTATCAAACCTAAAACTTGTGGGTAGAAATTTATTAAAGCCATGGTAATAGGTATTCCAGATATTTCCCTCTATACTCATTATCTCTGGTATACTCTCCATCTCATCTAGCTTCGCCGATAAAGAGTTTATCTCCTCAATCTCCCCTTCTAATCCATTGTCTTTGTATCTCTCAAGATTCCTTAGAATGTTGTAGCTGCATCCTCTTATGAACTCCCTTGCTAAGAACAATCTTTTTTCTTTCTCCAGATAGTGATCAGCCTGTTTAACAAGCATGTCTCCAGATAATATTGTTTCCCTAGGATACAAACTAGCTTCATACCAACCATACTTGTTGAAAAAATGAATAGGCACACCGTTTTTAGACAAATAAGATACCACTCCAGATGAGAAGGTTATCCTACCATAGGCATAGATAACATAAATATTATTTATTGGTAGGATTCTGCGTTCTCCACCACTTTCAAAATATACAGTGTTTTTCTCTCTTCTAAGAATACCATCTTTTGTAATGTAGTAGTTTTTCTTCATATCCAACACATCTCAAAATAACTGCATCTTCTACAATAACTCTTCTTTATAGGTGAAGGAGGATAGGGTAAAGAAATAATCTTATGTATTTTCTCAAGTATTTCCTCAATTTCCTCCTCCTTTTTCAATGATACTTTTTCAGTCCTTCTTAGCAGAGGATAATTTATGACTCCCTCAGCCTTTATTCCTTTCTTCCTCAAAAAATAAAGATAATACAGTAGTTGATATCTATGAGCGGTTTCCATTTTCTTGGATTTCTTAACTTCATGGATAATTATTTTGCCGTTTCTTTCAACAAAATCTATAGAAATTTTGTCCATTAGTATATCTCTATCCATCCTACTGTAGGACATAGAATGAATTAGTTTTCCTACACTGACATTCTCATCCTCCTTTTCCATACCAATGCCATGATTAAAAAACCATAGTTTCCTATGACAGATAAAATAGTAGTTGACTTCAGTTCCTCTAACCAGCATTTCTTTATCCATCATCTTTTGTTACACCCAAATGAAATTTAGACATACTCTCAGCCATAGTAGTTTGTTTTCGAAGGATTTAAAAGATTCGATTCTATTTTTAGGTTGTGAGGCTAAGGTTTTCTTTTATTGCTGAAAAACCCCAGATTATACCTATAAACTATAATTATCATCTGGCTAGTTTGATTTATCGAAGAATAGAAGCTGCAGATTCTGACTTAAGTCTGTCACTTCATAAACCTTATGTTATAAAGTTTTTTACATTCAGTAAGTTGATGGCTAGAAAGAAAGTTTTATTTGGAGATCAAATGAAAGTAGATGGTAGATTGTATTTTGATTTCAGTAGTCCAAAAAAGGATATAATCGTAGCACTTGTAAATGGAATGCTGGAGAAACCAAATGTTAAAATAGCCAACGCTAATTTCATTTTAGGGGAGGTCAAAGTTCTGCGAGAACCAGAGATAAGAAGTAAAGAAACCTTCTCCACTCTTTCTCCTATAAGTGTTACAACTGTAAAAAATGAAAATGGACATAAAAAAATTGTTGACTTGTATCCAAAAGAACCCAAGTTCTATGATAATATCAAGAAGAATTTAATCAAAAAATATGTATTGCTTTATGGTAGAGAACCTAAGAATGATGATTTAGAGATTAAAGCAAAAAAAACTAAACCTAAGAGGATTAAGATAAAAAATACATTCCATCGATGTAGTGAAATGGTTTTTGAAGCAAATGGCAACAAAGAACTTCTAAAAATTGGTTATCAGGCAGGGTTTGGAGAAAGAAACAGCATGGGATTTGGAATGGTGAAGATTATATGAATAGTGACATGACCATCGAGGTCAACACATTCAGTGATCCATGGATGGACAATGG
>QMSS01000176.1 GCA_003649715.1 Thermoplasmata archaeon | reverse complement strand
TGAGACATATTATTGCAGGAATTATTATGTTAGGCATTATGTATAAGATCTCTGAGATTCTATCTGTGATAAGGTGGTATCATCTTGCAGTTTTTTCCATAATTGGTCTAGGTATATACATAGGTTTGTTGGCAATTATGAAAGAGTTTAGAAAAAACGATCTGCAATTTTTCTTAGAAATATTAAATCCAAAAGGTATGTTTAGATATGCAAAAGATGAGATAAAAAAGTGAAAAATATAAAATATTTTTTATATTTATATCTTCTGTTTACTGAGGCGAAAGTGGTAATTCTTGCAGCAGGGTAGGGTGAAGCAGGTTGAGAGCTTTTATAGAGGATATACCAAAGGTTCATGTCTTCTATTGCTAACAGGTCTCTCTTGGAGTGAAAATTGCTAAATGCTGTTCGCGTTGGCATCAAAGATTTCACTTTCATCATTTGATATATGGGAGTGAGGGTTAGAGATTACTTTGGAGATGAGAGCAAGTGGGATGTAAACATCAGATATCTAAATCAGGGCAATCCTTATGGGGATAGCTCATGATATCTCCTTATTTAAAGATCAGGTGAAGGCTTTTGTTGTCATGTGCAGGGATACGGTATTTGGATATGAAGATATCAAAAAGGTGATTGAGCGTGAAAACAGTATGGGTGTAATAAGTATATAGAAAATCCAGAGCAATATGGATTGGTTAACACCTCTGAAGATAGGATTATTCGAATAAGGGAAAAGAGGGAGATGCAAAAGACAATCTGGTAAATGCAGGGATCTATCATTTTGATAAGGATGTTTTTGGATTTATAGAGAAAACTGATATTTCTCCTAGAGGAGAGCATGAGTTAACGGATTCCATAAATCTGATGGTTAAAGAGAAGACGGTAAAGTGGATTAAAATGAGAGAATAGAGAGATGTTGTATATCCTTGGCATCTATTAGATGCAAATAAAGAGATACTGAGTAGGATGAAAAAAAAAGTTGAAGGAGAAGTAGAAGAGAATGTCACTCTTAATGGAGAGGTTATCATTGGTGAAGGTAGCAGAGTGATGAATGGTAGCTATATTGAGGGACCTGTTGTTATAGGTAGAAACTGTAAGGTTGGACCAAACTGTTATATCCGACCCTACACAAGTATCGGCGATAATTGTCATGTTGGTAACGCTTGTGAAGTTAAAAACTCGATAATAATGAGTAATAGCAATATACCCCATCAAAACTATGTTGGTGACAGTATTATTGGCAGCAACTGTAATCTAGGTGCAGGTACAAAAATAGCCAATCTAAGACTGGATAAAAGAAATATAAAAGTTACAATTAATGGAAAAAAAATTGATACTGAACGTAGAAAACTAGGAGTCATAATGGGTGATAATGTACAAACAGGTATAAATTCTATGATAAACGTTGGTTCCACCATAGGAAACAATGTCTTTATAGGACCAGGTGCGACAGTTAGCGGTATGATAAAGTCAAATGCACAGATAGCATGAGAATATCCATACTAAACAAAACATCTCATTATTTTCTTTTCCTCATACTATTTAAATATCAATGTAATTTACTAACTTAATGATTGCCAGAAAGACGGCATTAATCATATTTATCCAACTTCTTAACGGCTTACTTGGCTATGTGGGTCTGAAATTTATAGCTATTTATATGCAACCATGGGAATATGGTGTTATCGGTTTTGCATATGGCTTTGTTTCTCTGTTTTCCATTCTTGGAAATCTCGGTTTCAATTCGGCTCATGTTAAAAGAATCTCTGAAGGTAAGTGTCTTGGTAAATGCATAGCGACATATGCTCTAACGAAAACTGTTCTCGCTGGCCTGGTGGCATGTAGTGTAATTTTGTCTATTGCGATATGGAAGTATGTTTTAAACAGAGGTTTCGAAACTCCTTTGCATGAGCAGGTAGTATATATTATGCTTGCATATTTTGTTCTGAATATACTAGCACAATCGATGATTTCCACTTTTAATGCTAGGAAAGAGACTGCAAAAGCTCAATTCCTTATTTTCTGTATAATATAGTTAGAGTAACAATGATTTTTTTTGTAGCATTCTATGATTTGGGTGTTATGGCTTTAGCTTATACCTATGTAGTCGGAGAATTTTTCCATTTTGCTTTAGCTCTATACTTTTTTAGAGGTTATCCCATAGATAGCCCATCTCTGGAGTATTTTAGATATTATACGAAATTTGCGGTACCACTTTCAATAGCTGTGGTTTCAAGCATCATTATGACAAACATAGATAAGGTTTTTATTCAATTATTCTGGAATGCCATCCAGGTAGGAGAGTATTTTGCTGTTTTTAATTTATCTCGTTTTATCACTCTTTTTTCTAGCGCTGTTAGCATGCTTTTATTGCCAACGGTATCTGAGCATTATACCAGAAACGACATGATAGGAATAAAAAGACTTACAATAGATTCTGAGCGCTATCTCAGTATAATAGTATTCCCTATGGTTATAATGTTAATGGTGTTAGCTCAACCAGTTATCCGTATACTACTTAGTGATAAATATATGCCTGCTCTTTCTGTCCTTCAAATATTACCGGTATTTGTACTGTTAGATGTACTCTCAGGACCATATACCCAGAAGTTTTCTGGGATGGACATGCCTCACATTACAAGAAACAGGGTTCTTATCATGATGTCTATAAATGTTATCCTTAATCTTATTCTTATCCCTAGGGATATTAAAAGTCTTGGATTGAAACTATTTGGGTTAGGAACAACTGGAGCAGCTATTGCTACTATTGCAGCATATGCTGCTGGTTTGGTTTATATTAGAATAGCTGCTTGGAAGATTACGAGGGTGAAAGGAAGCTGGAGAATCATTATACATGCCTTTGCTGCGATTCTAATGGGGTTTGATTTTACATTATATGAGTGAGATATTTTTGATTGCGAGATGGTATCATTTACTTGCTTCGGTGATGTTAGGACTGATTATATATTTCACGATTCTTTTTATTTTGAAAGA
>QMSS01000175.1 GCA_003649715.1 Thermoplasmata archaeon | reverse complement strand
GCTGCCGTTCCCAGTCCGTGACCGATTGGTTAAAAGCAGTGATCTCTTCGCGTTTTGCGTGAATAATGTATTCAGTTGTCTCGGCGCCAAGGGCGCTACTGATCACTCGGTCTGATTCTAACGCGGCGATAGTCTGTTCAAGGGAACTAGGCAACGGCTCTATCCCCCGCTGCGCTTTCTCCTCTTCACTCATCAGATAGATGCTTTCCTCTACCGCCGCTGGTGGCTCGATGGAGCGCTCAATCCCATCCATCCCCGCCGCAAGGATCGCGGTGAACGCGAGATAGGGATTGGCAGAAGGATCGGGAGAGCGCAGTTCAAGTCGTGTTGCGTTTGGGTTAGGAGTGGCAGGGATGCGGATGAGCGTTGAGCGGTTCTTACGGCCCCAAGCGATATTTACCGGTGCCTCGAATCCGGGGATGAGCCGCTTGTAGGAGTTGATCGTGGGATTGGTCAGCGCTGTCACGGCCCTTATGTGCTCGATCAGTCCCCCAATAAAGAAGCGCGCGTGCTGTGAGAGCCCCAACGCATCTTGGGGATCGGAGAATGCGTTCTTACCATCGCGAAACAGCGAGATGTGAGTATGCATCCCGCAGGCAGCAAACCGGGCGATGGGCTTTGGCATAAACACGGCCTTGAATCCGTGTTGGGCGGCGATGCTCTTGGCAACGAACTTGACGATCATGAGACGGTCGGCAGTCGTCACTGGGTCGGCATACTCAAATGACAGCTCGTTGATGTACGGTTCGATCTCGTGGTGAGACTTTTCGATTGGAATCCCCATTTTGATGAGACTGGCAACGATCTCCTTGCGTACCGCCTCTTCCGCATCATCAGGGACGAGGGCAAAGTAGCCCGATTTACTGATAACCTCGCTGCGGCTTGTCGGTATCTTCCCTTGCGGAAACAGGAAGAACTCCGGCTCAACGCCCACAAAGAACCTGAACCCTCGCTTGGCAACCCCCTGTAAGAAGCGTTGCAGGATGTAGCGCGGATTGTGGATAGAGGGAGTCCCATCGGTGGTGTAGGGATCAGCAATAACGCCGGCGGTGCGGTATTTCCCCTCGTGTGGCTCCATCAGTGTTGGCCATGGATAGATCTTGAGGGTAGCAAGATCCGGCTTTAAGTACATGTCCGCATTAGCGATGTCGGCATAGCCGCGTATCGAAGAGCCATCGAAGCTGATACCGGTGCTTAGCGCACCCTTGAATTGCATCACAGGGATCTCAACACTCTTCAGCTCGCCTAATGTATCGGTAAACAGGATGTTGATGAATAGGACTTTGCGCTCTTCGAGTTGTCGGAATATGTTTTCGTTATCTGCCTCACTTGTGACCATAATTATCCTCCCGTTGCACGATGGCCTCTATTGGAGAAAGGTTTAATGCAAACCTTCTCATTATGAATGAAATCCTACCTTATAGCGAAGAACCTGTCAACAGGAGCACTAGAAAAAGACTTCGTTCTCTTCCCACATCTTTTCCAGCTCTTCCAGGCGAGGGAGCGTCTCATCCTCTAATTTGATACTGACCGCTGTCGCAATCGCACATAGTAGAGACATCGCCGCGGCGAACGAATCGACATACGACACGAAATCACACTTGGCCAATAGGTAATCAGTGGCATACTCAACCAGTGGGGAGAGCTCTGAGTCGGTGATGGCAATGGTTGTAACCCCCTTCTGTTTTGCCATACGGAAGTCCCGAACGATCGCGGTGGTGTAGCGAGGGAAAGAGATTGCAATAACTACTGAGTTTTTTGTTGTAAAGACTAACTCCTCCTGAAACTGTCCCATGTTCGCTGTCACAGCGACGGTATTGTCAATCGACTTCTTAAGGGCCATCTGCAAGAATTGTGCCAGGCAGCTTGACATCTTGTACCCAAGGATGATCACCTTGTCCGCTTGGACGAGCCGATTGACCACGCGGTTCAGTGTTCGGACATTAAGGTTGTGCAGCGTGTTCTCCAAATTCTTCATATCGGTAACCATGGACTGAATGGCGGGATTCTTGCTTGATTTGAAGCGGCGACTCCCTTTTTTAAGGCGGCTGAGAGTAGTAAGCTTGCTCTGCACCTTGTCCTGTAAGGCGTTCCTCATCTCCGGGAATCCGGTGAAGCCAAGATCAGTGGCGAGCCTGATCACCGTTGGTTCACTGACAGAAGCCCGACGGGCAAGCTCTGCCGCCGTAAGAAAGGCTGCTTCAATATAGTTATCCACGATGTATTTCGCGACTTGTTTCTTCTTATCCGAAAGAGGCGTTGATTTAATTAACGCCAGAACGTCTTTTTGTCTCTTTGTCATAATACCATTCTACCTCCTGCGTAGCCGATCTGCCAAGGGCTTGGCCCTCCTTATTGTCCTGGTGTCTTGAGGACTTGCTCTTTTGCGGACCCTGATTTTTGATCCACGTGACAATTGGTACTGCGATACCTTGAACCAAGACGTCTTTTAAGATCCCACACATCGTCTACTGGAACGGCACCGGATTCCACAAGCCGACGCATCAGTTTCGTTGCTTCTCCCCCTGTGTAATCCCTCTTCTCGATTCCTTCTGGGTTAAGAACGTAGATACGTGTCTTACTTTCTAGCTCCAAGGCGGCGCTCAAGTTCAGTAGATTTCCCGGGCCAAACGGTGTCTCGCAGATGACTACACCATCACTAGCCCGCATCGCGGCGAGGTTCTCTTCGTACGCTCTTTTGGAGATGGGAGAAAATGGAGCCTCTATCACGAGTTCGACGCCCAGGTGTTGCGCCACTTGGAAATCAGAATCCAATGGAGAGATCACCCCCACACTCAAGGAAAAGCAATCAGCAAGAGCACGAAGTACGCTCGCGCCACTTCCTCCTCCGCAGATGATATGTAATTTAGCCAACGACGTCGGGGCGTTTGCCTTTTTGGGGGCGGTATTGATGTAGATGGAATTTGTTACGGGGTTCCTGCCCACGACCACATCAACCTGGAAGGCTTGTTTAATATTGGCCTCTGTCAAAACAT
>QMSS01000174.1 GCA_003649715.1 Thermoplasmata archaeon | reverse complement strand
GTATCTGGGATAACCGCGGCTAAATCATTATATGTTATAGCAAACATTAACGCTTCGCCAACACCTATACAGGCATATGATATACAGGGAAACAGTCTGGTGTTTCAAAGCGAATACAACGTACCATATTTCGGCTGGGGAGCTGTCGGTATAGCCATCGACACAGAATCAGAAACATTATTCGTCACATATGAGGAAAGCAATGTCATTCAGCTTCTCGATGCAAGAACCTTTGAGGACCTAGGTAGCACAACAGCACCTGATGCAGAAAATCTAGCGGGAATAGTAGTAGATCAAGACAAAAAACTGGTCTACACAGTTGATAGATACACACCAACACTGTATGTCTATGAATGGGATGCAGACAATAAAACACTCACTCTAAAACCTGGTTTCCCTATTGATCTACCCAATGCCACATCATTATATGGAATAGCATTAGATGAAATAAATGATCTACTATATGTTGCCGACAGCTGGTATGACCCCGTAAACTATACCGATGTTGGTGTTGTCAGATACTATGATACCACTACATGGACAGAACAAGGTAATTTTAATCTAAGTCATCCACCAATTGGTATCGCCGTTGATCCCATAAGAGGATTTGTATACACCGTAGCTGGATATGAATATTCCAATCTTTTAAGTAAATATGATCTAGCTACGTCAACAGAAACAACAACTGATATGGGACATGGCGGCATGGGAGTAGCAGTGGATCCAGCCACAGGACTGGTCTACGTAACAGGGGGATACGATGGAGATGACCTCAGCGTCTGGGACACAACCACAACACCATTCACTCAAACCTATTCCACAGGCTACATTGGAGATCCAACTGGCATATGTGTCCCTGGTAGAGAAATATCCTACAACCCACTTAACCTAAATAAAAACGATAGGGTAGAAGAATGTGTGAACCCTGGAGGCTATATAAACTATACCATATGTTTCAACAATTCCCTGAATGATTTTGATGTACACAACGTAACACTCGTAGACACACTCCCAGAAAATGTCAGCTTTATAGAGACATCTGATGGTGGAGAATATGCAGATGGAACTGTGACCTGGGAGTTTGACACACTACCTGCGGGTATGGAAAACTACTGTGTATGGCTACTAGTACAAGTAGACCCCAATACCCCTGCAGGTAGCATAATAGTTAATCATGTGACAATTGACAGCGACGAAACACCGCCAACCACTCAGTCAGAGACAACAACTGTATGTGAGACCGGTACTGAGGATACAACACCTCCAGTTACAACCAAAATTATAGGCATACCACAATATCAGGATGGACTTTGGGTTACAACATCCACTCCGATAACTCTATCCGCAGTTGACCCAGGTGGAAATGCATCTGGTGTCAAAGAAATACATTACATAATAAATGGAAATGAAACAGTTGTTGAGGCTGACCAAGTAACATTCACATTTGAAGAAGAATGCATGCATACACTAGAGTTCTGGGCTGTCGACAATGCTGGAAACGAAGAAAACCATACAATACAAACCCATTATGTCGATGACACTGGACCAATACAGACTGTAGAATTTGGAGAAACAAAAGATGAAAACTTTTATCAGATAAATGAAACATGGTACATAGGAATTGGAAAAAACACACCTATATGGATAAACTCATCTGACAGTGGATGTAATGGTGGAGTTGGATCAAAAAACCTAACCTATGAGGTATACTGGGGAGAAAACTTCGGTGAATGGATTTTGAAAAAAAGAGTAACAGTATATGACAATGACGAAAACGATACCAATCCCACTGTAGGTGAAATATCAGTAAAGATCTTTATGAACGAAAGCTGCTGGCATGAGATACATTACTGGTGCTATGACTATCTTGGAAACAGAAACCCCAGCATGGAAAACTCCTTCTTAAACATAGACTTTATTGTTGATGCGGATCCACCAGAAACAACATGGTACTACAACGGGCCACACTATGGAAACTATGTCTCCACGGCAACTGCCAAGATAATACATGCGGAGGATGTAGGCTGTATACCAGGTGGATCTGGAGTAGCCTGGATAAACTGGCGTGTAGACAAAAAAATTGGAGACGACCAATGGATTGTTGTTAAAAGCGGAACTGTTTATGACAACGATGAAAATGACAGCAACAGCACACCGGGTATCATAGAAATTTCTATCCATATTGATGAGGAATGCGAGCATCACATATATCATCAGGCTGCAGACAATTTTGGCAACATCGGAGTAGAACATAAACAGTATGTAAGAGTAGACGATACGCCACCGGAGATATTCAAAAACATTGGTGACCCAAACTGCACAGATGAAAACAACAGCTACTATTGTGTGACCACATGGACTCCGATAAACATATCCGCAATGGACCATGGATGCCTAGGAGGAGTAGGTGTTGAAACATTCGGATACAACATATGGTACAATGGCCAATGGCAGGGATGGATAAATGCGAATCCCAATGGCGAAACCATATATTTCAACGAAGAATGCATGCATTATCTCCTGATACATGCAAAAGATTATTTAGGGAATGAGGAATGGGACAATGAAACATTTTATGTTGACGACTCACCACCCGTCATAAAAAAAGTGGTGGGACAGCCGAACTGTGAGATAGAAAAAGATGTTTTTTGCATAACCACAGAAACACCCATATATATAGATGCCTACAATCAGGGATGCTGCCCTGATCAGAAGCTATGGGTGGAATATAGGATTGATGATGGAGCATGGATGTCTATAGATGTACCATTTACATTGTACATAACAGAAGAATGTCAGCATACATTGTATATTAGGGCATGGGACTGCCTTGGAAACATGGCTGAGGATGTTGAAGTATTCCATGTGGACGACACACCACCATCTATAGTGAAGGATGTCGGAGAACCCAGCATACCAGGGCAGGGTGAACCGGATTGGTGGATAACATCACATACAATCATAACAATAAATGCTACAGACAATGGATGCTGCGGTCT
>QMSS01000173.1 GCA_003649715.1 Thermoplasmata archaeon | reverse complement strand
TCATTTCCTCCTGTTTCAGCGTCGAAAGATTGAACATAGAAATAGATACGGTCACCAATATTGAAATCTTCAAATTCTTGACTTAAATCCGGTAATTCAACCAAATGAACATATTTGCCTTGTTCATCTTTATCCAAATCAGTAGTCAAAACCTTGGTACCATAAGTTTTAGAAGAGGAAAGATCAGAATTAAGAGAATAAATTACATAGGAATTAGCCTTGTCCTCAGTCAGCCATCTAATAGTAGCTGATTTATTGGTGATATCAGAAACAGATACATTGGAAATAATCGGGCCGGGCTCAGTTTTGAAAGTGTAGAAATTACCGGAATTATTCTCAGTTGTTTCATTGCCTGTTGGATCTTTTGACTTAACTACATAATAATAGTCAGTATCAGGAGAAAGGTTAGCCAAAGTTACTGAATGGCTAGTATCCATTGTCGGAACATTAAAATAAGTGAGACTAGAAGTAGCGTTTCCATAACCAACTGTTGAATCTGACAACTCATCTGTTGTCCATGTAATAGTTGCCTGAGTGGTATAGACATCTGTCGAAGTAACATTGGAAATAGCAGGGCCAGTTACATCAGATCCTCCGCCTCCTTCTCCATCATCCTGAATACCATTAGCTTTGCCATGGACTGAATTAGAGCGATAAGAGATATTGCCATTAGCATCCTGTGTGGTTATTTTATAATAATATTTTTGATTTTCTAAAGGAGTACTATCAGTCCAATAATTAACCTCAATATCCGGTGAATCAAGGTAGGATGTGTCTCCTATTTTAGTATAATCAGCATCACTATCCACAGTGGCTCGCCAAATATTATACTGAGCAAAAGCAGCTGAAGGAGGAATGTTCGCTTCTTTCCATGCAACAAATAACCTAAATTCCTTAGGAGAAACCTTTATATTAGAAGTATCCTGAACCATAATGCAAAGAGGCGTCTCAGGGGTAGTGGCTTGAGCAGAAACCTCGTTGCCTTTAATGTCTCTAAAAGTAACATAAACAGTATCTGGATCATCAGACAAGAAAATGGTTGAAGTGGCATTAAAGGGCCTCCAATTATCATCCGGACAACCTGAGGCCAAACCAATACACATCTCTAAAGAGGAATCGTCCGTGCAAGCTAAAGTAAGATTAGCCGGATTTCCTCCATATTGGCTTGAAGCGTCAATGGCCAGGGCTTCATTGGTTGGATCTTTGGTATCAAGAGTAAAAAGAGATGAAACCTGAGAAGCCGTAGCATGAGCTCCCTCGCCATCATCAATAGTTACCTTGATTTTAACTAAATTCTCTTTAAAAACTTGACCGAGATAACCAACTTTACCAATGCAAGATGGGTCTTTGGGGTCCCAAGTAGCTGTATAAAGGGTATAATCTGCTGCTTTTACGGTTTTGTCATCTAAATCACCGGAGGCAAAAACACAGGCATCCATATCTTCACTCCAACTATTCCCCCCGTCTATAGAATACTTAAAAGAGGGGGTTATTTTAAAAGGATTGGCTGCTCCAGAATCAGTATCCGGGTCTCTAATTTTGTATTTTATAGTTACTTTACCCACTGGATCAGTTGACCCAACATTGTTTTGAATAGCGGAGACACCATTATTCCCAAAAGTGGTGTCAAACTCCGGAGGAGCATTAACCACATACATTAAACTAACATTAGAAAGGGTTGGGGCGAAAGAGCCAGTGCTTGTTAAAAATACTTTATATTGAATCCATTGATCGTCGTCTCCTTCCCTTAGGACCGAAGGGGATTCCTCGGTCGTGCCATTTGGGTCAGTGAAAAATGTCGAGTCAGTTCCATCTGGCCCCATCCAGCCAGTCCAGGTTCCCGGACTTCCCGAAGAGTCAGGAGCGGTTCGTAATTGAAACTTAACTGCTGTACCGGCTGGACAATTTTCAGTCCATTGAAGCGGATGCTCACCAATAGAATTGGTAGAATCCTTAGTATTATAAGGAGAAGAAATCAAACTGGCTGAAGAAACATAATATTTGTAATTTACCTGAATCTGGTCCAATTCCGGGGTTTCACATGCGTCGCTTGTTTTAAGGTCAATAGCAAAGTCCAATGTCTTGGTTGTTCCTCCAGTAAAGCTCCCCGAACTATTCCATTGATCTTCAGTAAGCCCTTCCAGAACTGCTTTCTCCATACCATTAGTTTGCAAATCAGCCAAACTAGAAACAGCCCAGGAAGAACCATCCCAGTATTTCCAAGTTGCTCTTCCATCAAAAGAAACAAGGTATTTGATAGAAGTATTAGACGGTGTTGTTTGGGTTAAAGAGACGCCAGTGATAAAGGCAATATTGGTAGTATCTATCTGGGAATCATTATTTGTGGTCACATAATAAGCCTGGGAAGTGGGATAATCGGCCGGGATATAATTCAATGTCAAGTCAGTCAAGGTAGGGCTAACAGAAGTATCGGTTGTCTCTAAAGTTGCCTCTACTTGAATCCATCTTTTATCCGGGCATTCCATATCCGTTCCCGAAGTGTCGTAATAACTGCCTGCTGGATACCAACTGGCTGAAGAAAGCTCTGCTTCTGTGTCCGCGCTTCTGACTCTAACTTTTATGTTCTTTGCTCCGGATTCATCGCCATTCCAGCTTATTTGGTCCCAGGATACTAAAACCCCTGTCTGACCTGAATCAAAATTTTCTGTCCAAGTGCCTGAAGATTTATAGGAAGTAGCCATTTCGCTGCCGAGCGAAGTGGTTGGTCCATCTATCTTGCACTTCCTTACCGCAAAGAAATTTATCCACCAGTTTTGCTTCGTCCACATGGCATGCCAGAGAAAATAACCACTTTTAGCAGTTATGTCATCATAAGAAAATTTCTGGGTATCATCTATATACCATCTAAATTTGTTTCCATCAAAAAGCATGTCAAAAATCTGATAAGTAGAATCTGAGCTTGTCCAGGCAGCGGTCTGGTTATCACCGCTACCAAAACTATCCCCTAACTGAATATCATTGTTCTCGCTTCTTAAGTTAACACGGTG
>QMSS01000172.1 GCA_003649715.1 Thermoplasmata archaeon | reverse complement strand
TGAAAGCATTGAAATAATTCTCCTGAAAAAAGATGGGCAAAAGATTAAACCTTCTCAAAAAGTGGCTTTAATTAGAGGAAATGCTCATCATATATTGAGTGCAGAAAGAACGGCTTTAAATTTTTTATGTCATCTTTCAGGGATAAGCACACTTGTCTCTTTATATAGAAGAAAAATACCTTCTAAAATAACTCTATTGGATACAAGAAAAACTCATCCAGGATTAAGGATATTAGAAAAATACGCCACTTTCATAGGAGGAGCAAAAAATCACCGTTTTAATCTTTCAGATGGTATTCTTATAAAAGAAAATCACATTAATATTCTAAAAAATCTATATAAGAAGGATTACTTAGAGAAGTTAACTCAAATATTAAAAAATATTAAGAGAAAATATAAGCAGATAATAATAGAAGCCCACTCTCCAGAAGAAGCAATGGATTTCTTAAATCTACCTGTGGATATAATAATGTTAGATAACTTATCTCAAGAACAAATCAAAAAAATATTTCACGTTAAAAAAACAAAAAAGTCTAAAATTAAATTAGAAATATCTGGAGGGATTAATCTTGAAAACTTAAAGAATATAAAAAACTTACCTATTCAAAGAATTTCCATAGGTAGACTCACTTATGGCGCCTCTTTTTTAGACTTTTCTTTAGAGGTGGAAAAAATACTTTAAAAATGAGCGATCTTTTTCATTTAAAAAGTCCTTTTAAACCTACTGGAGATCAACCTCAAGCAATAAAAAAATTAACTGAAGGCATCAAAAAGGGTAAAAAGTATCAGGTCCTATTAGGAGTAACAGGTAGTGGCAAAACATTTACACTGGCTAACGTAATAAGTAAAATAGATAGACCTGTTTTAGTAATCTCACATAATAAAACTTTAGCTGCCCAATTGTACTCAGAATTCAAATCTTTTTTCCCAGATAATGCTGTAGAGTATTTTGTAAGTTATTACGACTACTACCAGCCAGAAGCTTATATTCCTGAAACAGATACTTACATAGAGAAAGATGCTTCTATAAATGAAAGACTGGATAGGTTGAGACTTTCTGCTACAAGTTCTTTAATGTCAAGAAAAGACGTAATAGTAGTGGCTTCTGTATCCTGCATCTATAATCTAGGTTCTCCTCAAGAATACCAGGAATTGATACTTTACATTCAAAAAAATCAGACACTTTCTATTGAAACTTTACTTAGAAGACTGACTACTCTTCAATATGAGAGAAACGAATATGACTTCAAGAGAGGAACTTTTAGAGTAAGAGGGGATGTGGTAGATATATTCCCTACTTATAAACAGGAAGGTATAAGAATCCAATTCTTTGAAGATATCGTTGAAGAAATAATTTCTTTTGATCCTGTAAGTGGAAATATTATAAAAAACTTTGATAAAATAGGAATATTTCCTGCCAAACATTTTATCGTATCTCCAGATAGAATCAAAAGGGCTTTAATCACCATACAATGGGAATTGGAAGATAGATTGAGCCAACTTAAAAAAGAAGGAAAAATAATAGAAGCGGAGCGTCTTTATAGAAGGACTAAATACGACATGGAAATGCTGCTTCATACAGGATACTGCCATGGCATAGAAAATTACTCCCGTCATCTTTCCGGAAGAGAACCAGGCTCAAGACCTTACTGTCTTATAGATTACTTTCCCAGACAGTTTCTTACCATTATTGATGAATCTCATGTAACTATTCCTCAATTAAGGGGAATGTACGAGGCTGATAAATCGAGAAAACTTGTCCTTATAGAACATGGATTTAGACTTCCTTCATGTTTAGATAATAGACCTTTAAAATTTGAAGAATTTATGGATTTATTAAATCAAGTAATTTTTGTCTCTGCTACTCCTGACGAGTTTGAAATTCAATTAAGTGGTGGAGAAATAGTAGAACAACTAATAAGACCTACAGGCATTCCTGATCCAGAAATTATAGTCAGACCAACTTCAAATCAAATAAGAGATCTCATTTCAGAGATTAAAAATTGTGCCAACAACAATCAAAGAGTGATAGTTACTACTTTAACTAAAAGGATGGCTGAAGATTTAGCCACCTTTCTTCAAGAAGAAGGGATAAAAACCAGATATATCCATTCCGAAATAGATACTATAGAAAGGGCCAAAATCTTAAAAGATTTAAGAACAAAAAAATTTGATTGTCTGGTAGGAATTAACTTACTAAGAGAAGGCCTGGATTTACCTGAAGTGGCACTGGTAGCAATTTTAGATGCAGATAAAGAAGGATTCTTAAGATCCTTCACTTCTCTAATACAGATATCCGGCAGATGTGCAAGAAATATAAACGGGCGAGTGCTAATGTATGCTGATACCATTACTCCATCTATGAAGAAAGTAATAGATGAAACCAATAGAAGACGTAAAATACAATTGGAATATAACAAAAAACACAAAATTTCACCTTCTACAATTAAGAAGGCTATAAAAGAAGGCATAGAAATATACCAGGAGGCTGAACAGATTGTGGCTGAAAGTGTAGGATTAGATACTGAGAAATTACAACTTCAGGAGCTTATTACGCAACTAACTTATGAAATGGAAAAAGCTGCCAGAAACTTACAATTTGAGAAAGCAGCGTTTTTGAGGGATAAAATAAAAGAACTAAAAGATTTTCTGAAAAATAGCAATAATTGAATGGAGAAAAAAATTAAAAAAATATATTTACTGAAGGAGATAGATTCTACTCAAAATTATGCTAAAACCCTTATTGATACTGGGCTTAATCCTCTGGATAGAACTCTAATAATTGCTAAAAAACAAAGTGAAGGAAGGGGCAGATTTTACAGAAAATGGCATTCTCCACCTGGAGGAATATACCTATCTTTTATCTTATCTAATTTTGAGATTATCCAACGTATCTGTATAGATACCAGTTTAGCTTTAGTGAAATTAACTAAGGAATTGTATGGATTGCAAGTGTATATAAAATGGCCCAACGACATTATTTTAGAAAATAAAAAACTTAGTGGCATA
>QMSS01000171.1 GCA_003649715.1 Thermoplasmata archaeon | reverse complement strand
TTATCCAAGAACGGCGGGACATCTTATGATACTTTAATTGATACAGTTCCGGTTACCCCATCGTCTTATTCCTGGAGCCCTACGTCATCGGATATGGGGACGAATAATAAGATAAAAGTCGGCTTTGCAGGAGATGAGGACCCGGCAACCGGGACAGCCGGAGAATCGGGAACTTTTGCTGTTGAAGCGGATATTGTGCTTAATTATCCTAATGAGTCCGGGCTTACCTTTAGCATAGGGGATACGGTTTATATTAAATGGACACCAACACCTACAAGCTTTGGGACTGTTAATATAAGGTATTCAACTGACGGCGGAGTAAATTATAATGGTTTTATTGCTGACGGTGTCGCTTCGGACAATGTCCCCTCGGGCGAGTCAGATATCGGATACAAATGGACAATACCTGATGAGCCGGGCATGGTTGGCACGCAGGTTAGGATAAAAGTTTATCAGGTAGGTAAAGAAAGCACGGTTTATGATAATTCCCAGTATAACTTTACGGTGAAAGGCTCAATTACTTTAACCGCGCCTAACGGCAGTGAAACCTGGTATGTTGATGAGTTTAACAGTATCACCTGGACCAAAGGAGGAGATTTGGGAGGCCTTACCTTAAAGTATTCAACAAACGCTGGTGCTGATGGCTATCCCAATACAATAGCTGCCGGAGTATCAGCCGATGATTTATCTTATCCATGGCAGATACCCGATGCCATAGGAAACCAGTTGAAAGTAAAGATAATCCAGGAATCCGACACTACAACTAATGATGAGTCTGACGGGGTATTTACAATTAAGGGAAGGTTTGTGGTTTCAGCCCCTGTGGGTGGGGAGACCTGGTATGTCGGGACACAGGAGAATATATCATGGACTACTTACGGAACAATTGACAAAGTAAATCTTTACTATTCAATTAACGGTGGGACAAGTTATGATTCAACTATCGTTACCAATGCTTCTAATGTAGATGGATATACCTGGACAATCCCTGATGCTATTGGCACACAGACAAGAGTAAAAGTGGAAGACTTCTATGATAATACGGTTTATGGGACATCTCCGGGAGATTTCACGATTAAAGGAAGAATTATAGTAACTTACCCTAACGGAGGAGAAGTATTCAGGGTTGGTTCCACAGAAAATATTACATGGGATGCTTACGGAAGTTTGGGCAATGTCCAGATTGAATATTCAACCAACGGCGGCTCAAGCTACGATTATACTATTGTCGCTTCGACTCCGGCGGCAAATGAAACCTATGCATGGACAGTAGATGATGCCATAGGAGCGAATTTAAAGGTAAAGATTACGAGTTTAACTTATACCGACGTAAGCGATGAATCCGATAGCACCTTCGAAATTAAAGGCGTTTTAGACTTAACCGCGCCTAACGGAGGAGAAACCTGGTATGTAGGAACTTCTGAAAATATTACCTGGACAAAACAAGGGACGTTGGGGAATGTGGAGTTAAGATATTCAACCGACGGCGGCTCAACGTACCCCGCTATTAATACTATTGCTACCGGCGTTGCGGCTTCGGATTTATCTTATTCCTGGACAATCCCCGATGCTATCGGCACGCAATTACGGGTTAAGATATTTTTATTGAGCGACCCTGACAATGTTTATGATACTTCCCAGGCTGATTTTGAGATAAAAGGAAGGCTGGTACTTACTTATCCTAACGGCGGAGAAACTCTTGAAGTAGGCACAGCCCATAATATTACCTGGAATGCCTATGGAAGTCTGGGGAATGTTGAATTGCGTTATTCGGACGATGGCGGCGTAACTTATGGATATCAAATTGTTGCTTCAACTGCCGCCTCAAACGAAAGCTACCCCTGGACAATACCCGATACTATTGATAATGATATAAAGGTTAAAGTTATTGATATTGCTGATTCGTCGGTGAATGACGCCTCAGACGCTGATTTCTCCATCGTCGGAAGATTTGTTATATCTTCTCCCAATGGTTCTGAGACCTGGCTTGTAGGAACGGATCACGATATAGCCTGGACTACTTATGGAACAATTGATAAAGTAAATCTTTATTATTCCACTGACAGTGGTTCAACTTACCCTTCAACCATCACAAGTGTTTATGATAATTCAGGGATATATACCTGGACGATTCCTGATGCTATAAGCAGCCAGGTTAGGGTAAAAGTAGAGGATTATTATGATAGCAATGTTTATGATACATCAAACGGAGATTTTACTATTCGTGGTTCAATTCACTTAACGTCACCTAACGGAGGAGAAACCTGGATAGTTGATGATTCCCATAATATTACATGGACAAAAGAAGGAAGCATTGGGAATATTAAGATAGAATATTCAACCAACAGCGGTTCAAGCTATGATTATACAGTTACAGCGAGCACTTCAAGTAATGATTTAAGTTATGCCTGGACGGTGCCTGATGAAATAGGGACACATTTGAGAGTCAAGCTCACTGCTCTTACGGATGGAGATAATGTCAATGACGAGTCAGATGCTGATTTTGAGATTAAAGGATCTTTGACCGTGAGTGCGCCTAACGGCGCAGAGTCCTGGATGATTAACTCATCCCAAAACATAACCTGGACTTATCATGGGAGTATAGGCAATCTGGAAATCTTGTATTCTATAGACGGCGGAGGAACTTATCCTTATACAATTACTTCTTCTACGGATTATTCTACTGGAAGCTACACCTGGAGTTCAATTCCGGATACACCATCAACGCAGTGCAAAGTTAAGATTACCAGTTTAGCCGATTCTTCGGTTACTGATGAATCTGATATGGGTTTTAAAATACGGGCGGATATTACTCTAACCTCGCCTAACGGAGGAGAAACCTGGGTTGTGGGAAATTCTGAGAATATTACATGGACAAAAACAGGAAGTATTGCCAATGTTATTTTAACTTACTCTACGGACTCAGGGGCAAATTATAACCATTCCATAGCTACCGCATCGGGAGAAGCATTAAGTTATTCCTGGAGTATACCCGATGATATAAGCGATAAGGTCCGGGTTAAAATTGCCGATAATTCCAACGCCGATGTTTACGACACCTCAGATGCTGATTTCAATATTATGGGTTCTGTTACTGTG
>QMSS01000170.1 GCA_003649715.1 Thermoplasmata archaeon | reverse complement strand
ATTTTTTTGTTTCCTTTGGTCCAATGCCATATAAATTCAGACAATTTATCTCTCCCCCATTAAACCAGATCTATTTTTTGTTCCTGCAAAGGTTTTTTTAGATTGGATGATGGAATCAAAAATGTCCTTATATATTTTTTCAATTTTTTCTAGGTTAACAGATGTGATTATGGATCAGATGGTTTGATTATTTCAGTGGATCCTGTTGCTCTTAGTAGCTCTTGAAGGGCTTTATGGTAGTTTTTTGGCTGTGAATCGAGAAGATTTTTTGCATATTTTTTGAGATATTCTCCATATTCTATTTCTATGGGTGTGTACTGCCATTTTGTGTCCTCATTTTTTTCTAATGCTAGTAGGAATGCATATGCAAGTGATTTTCCTTTTGTGTCATTTGGTCTTTTTTTTATCTCTCCTATTGCTTTTTTTTCTCCCAGAGCTTTGTATGTTTTTGCGATGTGGTCAGCATATTCGGCTAGTGGCGGCAATGATTGGTAGTGTGGTAGTTGTGATAGTATTTGTTTTCTTTTTTTGTATTCGAATGCTGTTTTGAGAATATTTGATGGTGTTTCATCGAGTTGTGCTAATGATTTGGCCATGTTTCTGTCTTGAATTATTGTATCTATTATTTCTGTGCCATATTGTTTCCAGTACATTTCTAGTATTTTGTTTGGTGTTGTGTTTGATACAATTAGTGGTTTTTCTATTCTTTCTAGTATGAATTGTAGTCCTACTCTTTCAAATTTTTTTGGTTTTAATGCATCTAAAAACTTTTTTATGTCTGAACCATAGGATATTCCATCTAGTATCAGCAGTTTTCTACTTGATTCCTTTAATGTTTCTTTTTCATATGCAACTTTTTTCTGTATAAACTCATAGTCTGTCAGCTTGCCTGTCAGGTACTCTTTTAGATACCTGTTTTCTTTTTGACTATCTTGTCTTTTTCTGTGTTTGGTTATCTGCGTTATGACTTCTATGTTGAAATCATCTGATAGATTAGGTGCTAGTAGGTACATGGAGATTGTGAATATCGTGTTTTTTGTGTTTTTTGCGCAGTCTTCACAAATAGCTATTGTTGTGTTAGCTGATCTCCAGTGGATTCTAAGATAGTTTTTTTCTAAAAATTTTTTTTTCTTAGCATTTTCTATTTCTATATGTCGGCATGCCGCCACATTTTTTTTGTACGGAACTCCTATTTTGTTGAGTATAAAGGTGATGAATCCGGGTGGTGGATTAGGTTTTTGCCCTGTACATATAAATCCTTTGTCCCATGAGTAAACATGTAATTCTTTTTTGATTGCAATGTCTTTGATTCCTAGTAGTCTCATTATGGGATTATCTAGATGTTGCATTGCGATGAGTTTTTCTTTATCTGCTTTTCCTCTCTGTGCATATGTTATGTCGCCTGTTGGGAATCTCATCACGCCAAGATATGGTGCTTTTCCAGATAAAGCGAGTAGTAATGTTCCTGCAAGTGCTCCTTCTAAACCCTTTTTCTTTGATAGTTTTTCTAGTTTTTTCATATCGTCTTTGAAACGATGGATTTTTTCCAGCCTCTTCTTTATACCTCTAAAATGTTTCCGGCATTTTTCGTCTATGCATTCTGGTAGTATAAGAAATGGGTTTTCACGTAGTTTTTTTGCATTTTCTACTAAACTTTTTTCCTGAGATTTTGATGCTGTGCGTGCAAAGGTTCTCATTATTCTGAATTTTTTTGCCATGATGCCTTTCTATGAGGAATACATATGAGTTAAAGTATATTACGGATGAATTTAGATACTCTACTGCATTGCATTTCATTTCTGTCAGCGATATTCGGCATAAAATATTATGTGTGCGGGTAGGATTAATAAAAGGGTTTTTTGTTTTACTATTTGGCAGAAATTCCTTTTTGAAGTGAGGAGGTAAATATTTGATATGGAGGTGTACAGAGCAATACTTTCAAGAAGATCGATAAGACGTTTCCAACAGAGACCTATACCGGTCGAGATCTTAAAAAAACTTGTTAATGCAGCAAGAGTTGCACCGTCTGCAGCAAATCTTCAACCACTTGAATATTTTGTTGTCACCGATGAGAAACTATGTTCAGATGTTTTTTCAACAATAAGATGGGCAGGACATATCAAACCTAGATGGATGCCAGATAAAAATGAACGTCCAGTGGCATATATCATAATTCTTGTTCGTGAAGAAATTTACACCAGGGAGCAGATCAGCATTGATTATAAGAGAGACGTCGGTTTGGCAGCAGAAAATATCATGCTTGCTGCAGAAGGAGAAAACATTGGAAGCTGTATGATATGCAGTTTCGACAGAGCAAAGGTTAGAAAGATACTGGGAGTACCAGAGACATTGTTGGTGGATTCTATAATCGCATTGGGGTACAAGGCAGAAAAATCAGTGATTGAGGACATGCAGAATGGTTCTATTAGATATTGGAGAGATAGAAGAAATGTTATGCATGTCCCAAAGAGGAGGTTAGATGATATTCTGCATATAAATGGTTTCTAAGAACTAAAAAATAGGGATCATAAAAAAGAGTTTTTTAGTGCAGGGGAAGGGATTTGAACCCTCGTACTCCTTCGAGACAGGATGTCTCATCCGAACCTTTATCGTTTTGTATCTAGGATCTTAAGTCCTGCGCCGTTGGCCAGGCTTGGCTACCCCTGCATCTAAATAAAAAATTCTCTTTCTAATCCTTTATTCTTATCTCCTAATTTATACAGGTGGAGTGCGGGCGCCGGGATTCGAACCCGGGCAGAGGGCTTGGAAGGCCCTAATCATAACCCCTAGATCACGCCCGCATGTCCGCAGATCACAAGCCTTTTTAGACATATTCAATCCCTTCATAATATTTTCTTTCCTTCTCAGGGAGAATGTCTCAAATTTGTTTGAATGTCTCTATATCTACTTCACCAGCGATGTATTTGTTAAACAGGGGGCTCTTATCTTGTCTTTGTTGGTTAGGCTGTCTATTTTTAACCTCTGTATTTCAAAATGTTTTTATTACCATTTCATCAGTGTTATGATCATATCTTAGTGTGCTTTCGATTTTTTTATGCCGTGCTTTTATTTGTATAATTTTAGAGGGTTAACGTCTTTGTT
>QMSS01000169.1 GCA_003649715.1 Thermoplasmata archaeon | reverse complement strand
TGAAGATATTTATCGTCATCTTCTAATACCAAAGATAAAACATCTTCTTCGCCTATTACAGCCGATGACGGCTTTAAAACCCTGTAATCAATGACTCCGTCATCGGTAGTATCTATGAATGCATAATCTATCTCGTAGGCGCCCGAACCTGTAGAGAGTCTAATTTTAGGATTCTCGGAGTATATCTCTATGGGAATTACTACATCTATGAATCCCTCTCTTCCCACACCAAACTCCCCCTGTCTCACCCATTTTTCACCGTTCCAGACATCTATATGTATAAAGAACTCTCTTCTGACAGTCTGTTTGAACAATGGTCTGAATATAGGATTATCTTCAACAAACTCATAAAATCTTCCCATATTGTTGACTCCCATATACTCATGTATGCATTTTAAAAGATATATGCTTCTCTCTCCTTCTCTCACAGTTAAAAATAGTTTAGCTTTTCCTTTTTTGGATGTATTGAACTCTAAAATTAAAGAATCGCTGAAATCAGGATCAGAACTCTGTATCCAGTAATCGGAATCTTTTTTAAGTATTTTATCCAGAACATTTTCGTTTTCAGAGTATGCAGTATATGGTAATATTTTCTCATTTATTCTGTGAAGATCTCCGTAAACATCAGGATATACGTTTTCTTCGACTTCCATAAGATATATCTCATTTGTGTAAGAAATCTCATCTCTCTCTTCACTGAGTTTAAAGATATTCGAGCTGTAATCCAGAAGTTCATATGAAGTATATTCTAAGGATTTTGCTATTGCAAAGGGATAGGACTCATGTTCGTAATGCCAGCCGTTACTGTAAGAATAAAGGAACGGACATGACCCTCCTTGTACATCAACATTTACTGTATCTGTATAATGACTGCACTGAATTGTGATCGTCCCGCTGTTTCCACCATTATCTCCTGTATTATAAGTGGTGTGCGAGCCTTCTGTAGGATCCAGAGACCCTATATCCCCAGTTTTACTCCACGTCACATAAACATGCTCCAAAGGATTGTCTCTATTTGACGTATTTACGCCTCTGGCATATAACTCATGAGTTGTGTTTTTATTAGGTTGCCATGTACTAGGCACTCTACTACTACCCTCAAAAATCTCTATGTCGTTAACGCTGGGATTATGATCTACCGTGATCGTACCCGTAAACCTCTGATACGCTCCTTTTGTAGCTTTGATCGTCCCACTTGTATGCGCAGTATAGGGCTCGAAGATGACGGAGCTCGTGTTGGTTGTTGGAGGAGTGAGGTCATCCAGGGTTCCAGAAGGAATACTCCAATCAACCTTCACATAACTGACAAAATTTCCTTCCGTGTCGTAGCCCTTCGCGTAGAGAGTAAGCGTGTCTGCTGTAGTTATAGTCTTGTTGCCGAGTGAAGTATCACTGCTGGGACTGTCCACTATTCTTATCTCGTATATGTTTCCGTAAACGGTTATTGTTCCAGTATCATCCGAGAAAAGTCCATCTGTCGTAAGAGCCGAGATCTTTCCTTCTCCCTCTGTTGTAGGGTTAAACTCGATGGAAGTTCCCTGTTCATTAACAGGATCTATTGTTCCCGTAGAACTCCAGTTTACGACAATATCACCGACTAACAATCCAGACGCATCATATCCTCTCGCATAAAAAGTTACGATCTCTCCCACTCTCAAAGACAGATCACCTACAGTACTTCCATCATAGAACTCTATAACTATATGATCAAGATCGCTGTGAACAGTTATATCTAACTCCTCTTTTGTTCCTCTTACCAGTGCTTCTATATGTGCTATCCCCGAAACGTAACTTTCGAACGTGGCTGTAGCTTTTCCATTCGCGTCCGTAAACGTTGGATATTCATTATCACCATTACTAAAATGTCCTAGATTGACAGTAAACTTTACCCTTATATTGTTAATTGGTTTTTCATCCTTATCTGTAACTACTAATGTTAAAGTAGCTTTGTCCCCTGTCCCGGCTTCTATGACATCTTTATCTGAAGTTAAAGTTATGATAATAGGTATAACGGGCCCCGAAATTTTATCCACTGGAAATCTATCTGTTTTCTCGCTGTACTCACATATAAAATAATAACTATAATCCCGTACATACGGTAAAGTAGTATCATAATAATAAATTTCTCCATTGGTAAAATCGTCATCTCTCAAGTATTCTGGAAACTCTGTTTCATCGGTGGCTTTGATCATTAAATGCGGTACCATTGTTTCTTCATTTTCACCGTCATTTATATAGACATAAACATTATTCGGAGAGTCATTCGTAGCGTTCTGGAATATGACAGTATATCTAAAAGTTGTACTCGTACTTCCCAACTGGGGACTTACTCCCCCCGAATAAAGAATCTTCGAGGAAAACAGGCTTGCTTTCTTTTCTTTATTCCCTATACTGAGATAAAAATTTTCAGAGACACTTGTCATCTCCCCGGATATAGAAAATCCCTTGATTCCGTCTCTCGGGTACTCCATGTTTAGATCATGGTCATCGTTGGCATAGATCTTGATCTTGTCGCCTGTTGCTTTAACTGTATAATAATGATCACCTACTTTTTTTGGAAGATCCAGATTTACTATTACATACTCCACATTTTCCAGCGACTCGGGGGTATATACCATGGCAGCACTGTTCTGGTAAACGCTCTGGATAATGTAATCTGCCAGACTCCTAAACGTTCTTGTTACCAGTTCCTCTTCGTAAGAACTCGTAAAATTAGATGTGATCTCGATATATGACAGCGTTGCAGCTACCATTATCCCTATTAATAAAAGGGCCTTTATTACCTCAGATTGACCTTTACCCATAATATAACACCTTAAATAAGTTCTTCATGACCCATAGCATATAGAATCATATTTTTCTCTATCAGTATGGCATTATTTCTCTGTAACGGGACGTCTGTATGAAGATTTCCATCTCCTTCATCCAAAGGAGGAACACTATCATGGTCTCCTTTGTTATTTCCGTACCTGTCAAAATCTAT
The DNA here is from genome assembly GCA_003649715.1 of Thermoplasmata archaeon. Taxonomy (GTDB): domain Archaea; phylum Thermoplasmatota; class E2; order DHVEG-1; family DHVEG-1; genus B82-G9. The sequence goes on along the minus strand of QMSS01000169.1, from coordinate 128 downwards.
AGTTGTAACTATAACACTCTGGATAAGATTATTATACTCGTCCCTGTTTTCTTTTAAAAGCATCGTCGGACCACCTTCTATCTCGTAGACTATATATTGGATGTCCCGTTCAAATAATAAAAACCATT
>QMSS01000168.1 GCA_003649715.1 Thermoplasmata archaeon | reverse complement strand
ATACGATCTAGGATCAGATTTTGATTAAAATCTCCAATTTTTATCTCATTGATAAATAAGAAACACTTCTTTTTATCTTTTTTCTCTTAGGAAAATTTCTTGACAGGACAATTGGTAAAGACAGAAATGTTATGTTGTATCATACTAGATGCAAGACCAAAACTGGTGAGACAGGTAGCCAAGATAGTTTTTATGAAACAAAGCACTATAAAAATGGTTTCGATCAGAATCCCTACTTAGGAGGGGGGACGGACCCACGGGGATTCGAACCCCGGTAACTGGCTCCGAAGGCCAGTAGGATATCCAGACTACCTCATGGGTCCTCTCTACATTTTTTTTTCAAAAACGATGTTCTATATTATAAAACTTAACAGTTTTTTAAAAAGTTAAAAAAGAATAAGTAGCAGGTACGATAGTTGTTGTGTAAAGAAAAAGGGGGGGATTATTTTTTTCTTTTTCTATTTCACAAAGTCGATGTTGAATTTTGAGTTTGTAAACACCTTCTGTGTTGCTACAGGTTCTCTGGCTGCAGAGCTTTTTGGACCGAGCAGATTTGGTGATTGTACTCCTGTCATTATCGCCATGACCCTACATTTTCCTTCAAACTCTGGCAATACTCGTGCTCCTAGTATAACATTGGCATAGCAGTCTAAGTTTTCTGTGAGTTTTCTTGCTACATCTTGTACATATTTGAGACTCATGTTGGGTCCACCTGTTATGTGTACTAATGCTCCGTTGGCCCCTGTGTAATCAACATTTAATAGTGGATGATTAAGTGCTTCGTTTACTATTGCATCAACTCCTGCATCCTCATCTGCTTCTCCCCAGAGCATTACTGAGAGTCCACCTGATTCCATAATGGTTTTCATGTCTGCGTAGTCTAAATTTATCAGTGATGGTATTGTTATTGTCTCAGCTATGCCTTTTACTGTTTCTGCTATCAGTTGATCCATAACAGAGAATGCCTGGTTGATTGGAAGGTTTGGGACAAACTCTAGTAGACGGTTGTTGTCTAGAACTACAGTGCTATCCGCTTTTACCCTTAGTTTGTCAAGCCCCTCATCTGCTTTGATCAATCTTGCTCTTTCTACGTTGAACGGTGTTGAAACCATGCAGGTTACAATGGCATTTTGTTTTTTTGCGATCTCTGCTACTACTGGTGCTGATCCTGTTCCTGTTCCTCCGCCCATTCCCGCAGTGATGAACACAAGATTTGCATCTTTTAGTAGTTCCTCTATTTCTCTACTGGATTCACGTGCGCATCTCTCAGCAACATCTGGAAATCCTCCTGCGCCTAGACCCCGTGTAACGGTTTTTCCTATCAATAGTTTGTGGTCTGCCTCTACTAAGTCAAGAGCTTGTTTGTCTGTGTTGATGGCGATAGTTTCTGCTCCTTTCACACCAAGTTTATGTAATCTTGTTATTGTGTTTCCTCCTGCTCCTCCGCATCCTACTATGACTATTCTTGGTGTGCCAAACATGTCATCGTCATCGATTCTCAGTTTGTTTTCCTCTTCAACCTTGTTTTCTATTGCAGCTTCAATAAAAGATCGCATTTTTTTATTTACGGCCAAATTTTCATTCCTCCTATCGGTCTGGTAGTTGGAAGGACGCCCTTTTATATTAGGCGTCCTTCAGGTAGAGGGGTGCATCCCATCCCCTATATTTTTTTGGTAAACATCATCTATTTTTTCATGTATGGCTCGATGGTTTCAACCGCAGCTTCCAGTTCTTGTACCTTCTTGATTTTTTCTGCCTTTTCGATTATGCGGCTTGCATAGTTGTTTATGAATTCATTTACGGCATGTCGTATGACTTCGGAGCGCGATGAGAATTCTCCTGCTCTTATGAACAAGTCAATTTGGTGAAGATACAGTTTTGGTAGTCGTATGGTGATACGGTCCTTCTCCATGTTTCTCCTCACATGTGTCAAACATCTGTCAGAACAGATGTCATTTATATGTCGGTCGTGCATCCAGTGCATGCCGAACAAATGACAAATGACATCGTTTGTCTGACAAACGTAAAAACGAATACACACCTGTGTTTATATATTTTTCGCTATTTTTCGGTGCCTTATTGCACTATTTCGCCAAATGCCATGATGCCAGAAATTTTCTCTATTCTAACCTTAACAGTAGATCCCTTAACAGCACCGGGTACATAGATGACATATTTGTCAAAATAGGCCACACCATCTCCTCTCTTGCCGATGTCCTTTATTGTCAGATCGTATATGTTTCCTTCTTTTAATATCTCACTAGGTGTTTTGATTTTCTTTTTTTTCACTGAGCCAATGGAACGGAATGCACCACAGGCATCGCATCTAAGCAGAATTGTTCTACCTTTTTTGACAAGATGGGTATCTGGTCTGCCGCATTCTGAGCATATGACATATGTGTCTACATATTCTTTCAATTTGTTTTGTAGATCTACGGTGGGTATTTTACCCTGGAATTTTACTCTACCACCGCCTACTATTTCGCCTGCTGTGCCTAGACTTCCTAATAAAAATTTTAGAAGATGATCCGGCTCACGGTTTATCATGTCTAATATTTTATCAAAATTTTTTAAAACAGTAGTGTTTCCCTCGTAGAATATGTCTACTCTTGGTAGCTTAAAACGATCCTGTTCGACCCTCTTGGCAGAGGCTTTTTCTTGTACTCTTTTTAATAGTTCTTTGTAGTTGTATCCTGTCATACTTGAGGATGGCTAATTGTGTATGATAATAAAAAGCTTCCGTATTCCTAGTATTTATTCTGGGATGTGTCTTTTTTATTGTTTTTGTTCTGTTTAGTTTTTGAAGATACGGGGTTTTGTTTTGACACCCATTACTAAGAAGCCTTCTTTCATGGCCTTTTCGGCTACTTCAGTTTTTCTTGTGAATATTTTTTTGTTTCCTTTGGTCCAATGCCATATAAATTCAGACAATTTATCTCTCCCCCATTAAACCAGATTCTATTTTTTGTTCCTGCAAAGGTTTTTTGTTAGATTGGATGTTGGAATCAAAAATGTCCTTATATATTTTTTTCAATTTTTTTTATTTTTAGTTAGGTTGACAGATGTGATTATGGATCAGATGGTTTGATTATTTCAGTGGATCCTGTTGCTCTTAGTAGCT
>QMSS01000167.1 GCA_003649715.1 Thermoplasmata archaeon | reverse complement strand
TTTTTCCACAGCATCTTTTACTTTGCCACTTACCCCGGTAACTACTTTTATCCCAGCTGCCTGTAGAGTTTGAAAGGCGTTCGGCCCAATGTTTCCAGTTATCACAAAATTTGCACCAGATCTAGCAACTGTCTGAGCTGCCTGGATACCAACTCCGCCTGAGGATATTCTGCTCTCATTTGGAATATGTTTTACAATCATAGTGTCTGTATCAATAATCAGAAAGTATTGACAGCGGCCGAATCTTGGATCGACATCTGCATCTAAATCCTTTCCAGTTGATGACACACAAATCTTCATATTTATACCAACCTTCTTCCTCTCTACTATATGTTGAGCTTTTATTATCTTTTGAACCGTTTATTTCTTTTAAATCCATCTGCCCGTATTATGATAACATTGTCGTTTTTTAAGTATATTTGATTTTGAGACGATGGATGACTGATACCACGATATCCCAAGGATTCTATGAAATTCTTTATTTTCTTTATCTCACTACTCTCCCCACGGTCCTTGGATTTACTCATTGTTTTTTCTGCCTCACAATTTTTATTTTACATATTACATCATTTTTAGGCTCTTGTCATAGGCGCTCCGCACTTAGGACATTTTTTAGTGTAACATGGAACACCAAGTTGATGAGGCTCTCTATGACCACAGTTTGGACACAAGCATTCTCCTCCAGGCCCCATTCCGAAACCTCCGCCTCGACCTCTTCCACCTCCTGATCCCTGGCCTCTAGGTCCTGTTCCATCACCCCACGGCATACTTTCATTTTCACCTCCCTACAGTTTTTTCAATGTTTTCTACTATTTCCGCAAACGCCTTAGCAGTATCTGACTGAGGTTTTTTTATAATAAACGATTCTCCTTTGTCTCCACTTTCAACTATATCTGGATCTATCGGGATCTTACCAAGAAATGGGACCTTAAAGTCTATGGAAGCTTTTACCCCGCCACCTGATTTAAAAATATCTATTGATTTACCACAGTGTGGGCATTTGAAACCACTCATGTTTTCAATAATACCAATAATAGGCATATTCATTTTTTTCACAAAATTGATTGATTTTCGGACACTTAGAAGAGCAACATCTTGAGGTGTTGTTACAATTATAGCTCCATCACTGTTAGGTATAAGTTGTGCTATGCTCAGAGGTTCATCTCCAGTGCCAGGTGGTAGGTCAACGATTAGATAGTCTAACTTTCCCCATTTCACATCGCCGATAAACTGTTTAATGGCACCCATTTTTAGTGGCCCACGCCATATAACAGGAACATCCCGGTCATGCAGTAGAAAACCCATGGACATAACCTTAAGTTTCTGTGAAACAACTACAGGGTTTATAGCCCCCTCTGGTGTGGGTTCTGGTTTCTTGTCTTCGACACCTAGGATTTTGGGGATACTTGGACCATGAATATCACTATCCAACAATCCCACAGTATATCCTTTTTCAACTAGAGAGAGAGCAAGATATGCAGATACTGTGCTTTTACCAACACCACCTTTTCCACTTAGTACAACTATCTTATGAGCTATGTTGTTAAGATTTTTGCTTACTTTAGAATCCATGTATACATTTTTTTCCATATATTTTCCTCCATTGGTATTTGGAAAGTGTGATTTATAGAGAATAGAAAGACAAGAAAGAGGGAGTCTACTTTTATATTTTTTTATTGAGACTCCCCTTTCTCTTTAGATAGCTCCTGGAGTCTCTCCCTCACAGCCTTCAATTCTTCTTCTAAACTTTTAAGGAGATCTTGTAGATAGGCTTTTTCCTCTTCCTTGGTAGGCTCGGGATAGATGTTTTTGGGATATATACTATCTGATGTTAGATATCTTCTTGGGTAGTAGACTGGTGCTACTCCACGATAGAACACTGGATATGGGTAGTAGCCTCTCCACCAGAATCCTCTGCCTCGTCCCCAGTGCCAGAATCCTCGTCCGAAGCCTCTGCCTATTCTTCGTCCAAATCCTGGTATCGGATTCATGTACCCGGGTACTGGATATCCAGCGCAGTATCCTGCGGCTCTCCCGGTCATCGGGCCGAGACCCCAAGGTCCTGTTCCATCACCCCACGGCATACTTTCATTTTCACCTCCTTTTTATTTCTTTTTTAATTTCTTCTATTCTTCTTCTTATTTCTTCTAATTCATCTTCTAGCATTTGTCTTTCTTCTTCTAACATTTGGAGTTCATCTTCAGGTGATATTCTGGTGTATGGTATGTGTTCAAATGGTGGATAACCCCATAAAGGGTATGTCATGTATGGGTAGCTGAAACGCATCCAGCCTGGTAGTCCTGTTAGTCTATACCACCATCGGTATCTGTTTCCTCTACCATATCCTCCCATCATGATTCTATCTCACCTCCATTTCTTTTAATATCATCTTGATTTTGCCTATTTTTTCTTCATTAATATTTTTACAGGCATCTGGCGGTGCATATCCATTTGCGATTGCATAGGCGCATTCTATACATGATGGGTAACCGCAGCTTGTGCAGTTTGTCTTTGGCAGTATCTGAAATATCTTCTGTGTCTTTTCACCTATGTTGATGTTGATCTTGTTATAGGATGTATTGGAATGTAATGGAGTGAAAGGTGGCCTGATGAAGTGAATTGGGGGATGTGTAGGGTATGATGGCAAAGTGTAGCTACCACCTAGTATGCGTATTGCATATCCGTTTACTAGTGCCATTGAAATTTTTTTTCGTGCAGATTGAAGGTCATTCCACAATGTTTTTCGTGATACGCCCATTTGTGCTGCTGCTTCTTCTTGTGTGAGGTCTTCTAAGTCAACTAGCCGAAGTGCTTCAAGTTCCTCTATGGTGAGTATGATCGTGTTGATATGTGTATGTGGTGATCCGATTGGATGGAAATAGGTTGTTTCGGGTAGATACGAAATCCATCTTTTTCCTCTGCATCTTCCACGTCTTCTTCTATATCCTCTTTGGTATCGGGGCATGCTTTCTACAACCCAATATATATTACTCATATGAGAACTAATATATATAATTTTCTATCAATTGTGATGTTTTATTTAAAAATTTCTAAAAAGTTGCTGTGTTGCATAATTCAATAATGTTTAGTCTCTCATCTACCCTGGGCTTTTTAATTTCCGATATAGCTATCCTGTAACCCAGGGAAGCTCATGGGTCACATCATATTTGAGCAATGCA
>QMSS01000166.1 GCA_003649715.1 Thermoplasmata archaeon | reverse complement strand
CCAGGTCATCTCCGCAGCTTGCCACATAAAAATCTTTTAGCAGACCGTTTTCTTCTGCCTCTCTCAGTTTTTTATCCGCTATCTCCTTGAGACTAGGATGTACTGCTGCATGCCCCGGCCATCCTCCAACATCTGCCTTGATGACGCTAAATGTGGTCTTCATACTATTCAAAACCCCCAAACATTTTCTTGTATGGAAAAGGGGTATATGCAGGTATGTTTATAAAGAATTTGCTATAAAAAAATGTGAAACATAAACCCTCCTCTCCCATCTAATTTCCTGGTTTAGTAAAAATATAATAAATTCTCTCTACATTTACAATAAAAAAAAATTTTGTGGAAACTGGAAAAGAATAAGGAAGAAGTATGATTTAGCTGGATGGAAAATCATGACATTAAGGATATACAATACGTTGTCAAGAGAAAAAGAATTATTCATTCCATTGGAAAAAAACAGGGTGAGGATGTATGTATGTGGTATGACTGTTTATAGTGATGCCCATATCGGACATGCACGTACCTATTTTGCTTTTGATGTAATACGACGATATCTAGAATACAAGGGATATAGGGTCACATATGTTCAAAACATTACAGATGTTGATGACAAAATAATCGCAGCAGCAAACAGGGAGGGAATACATCCCCTAGAATACTCAAAAAGATATGCAGAACGTTGTTTAAAAGACCTAGATAACCTTGGTATTCGGAGAGCCGACATCTATCCCAAGGCATCAGAAACAATTCCTGATATGATAAAAATGATACAGCAGATAATAGACAATGGATATGGATATGAAGCCAATGGTGATGTTTACTTCTCTGTTGAAAAATTCAAGGAATACGGCAAACTATCCAGACAAAATATAGCTAAGATGAAAATAGGAGCACGTATCAAACCAGGTGAAAAAAAACACAGCCCACTTGACTTTGCATTATGGAAGCAGGCAAGACCTGGTGAACCCGCATGGGACTCACCATGGGGAAAAGGAAGACCAGGATGGCACATCGAATGTTCCACAATGAGCATAAAACATCTGGGCGTACCATTTGACATACATGGAGGCGGCATGGACCTATGTTTTCCTCATCATGAAAACGAGATCGCACAGGCAGAGGCTGCAACAGGAAAACCCTTCGCCAAATACTGGATACACATCGGTCTGCTAACAGTCAATGGAGAAAAAATGTCCAAATCACTAGGAAACATAGTAAACATCAGAGACCTACTAAAAAAATGGGATCCAGAAGTAATCAGATTCTTCTACGCACAAACACACTACCGAAGCCCACCTGATTTCACTGAAAAAACCCTAAAAAATGCAGAAAAAAGCCTAGAAAAAATACATCGTCTTAAAGAAAAAATAGAAAAAATATCTAAAAACACGAAAACCACAAATATAAACAAAAACACACTCACCAAAGAGGAACAACAATACCTCAAAACAATAAATGATTTCAAAAAAAATTTCGAAAAAGCCATGGATGATGATTTCAACACACCACAAGCCATAGCCAGCATATTTGACTTTGTAAACAAAAGCAATCAATTTTTAGAAAAAAACAAAAAACCTAATGAAACACTATGCAGACATGCACTCCACACACTACTACAGCTAGGTGGAATACTAACATTGTTCCAGACTAAAAAAACAAAAGACACCATCTCAGAAGAGTCTGTTATACAACAGCTTCAAACAATACTCATGAAACATGAAAAAAACAAAGAAAAAACCATCATATCTAACATCAAAAACGTTGAGATATTAATGAACAAGATTTTAAATATAAGAGAACATGCTAGGAAGAAGAAGGATTGGGAAACAGCAGACAGTATAAGAAGAGATCTACAAAAACTAGGGTTTGAGATACAAGATACAAAACATGGTCCTATCTGGAGGAAAAAAATAGAATTATGAAAAAAATCCTTGTAGCATTTGATGGATCAGAAGGATCAGAAAAGGCATTAAACAAAGCCATATCGCTACTAGATGAATATGGAGAGCTTATCCTCTTAGCTGTTGTTCCAACTCCCTCTGAAAAAAGCTTTTTAGATGAGGAGGTATACAAAAACATGAAAAAAAAAGCAGAAACCCTAATCAACAACACAATACGCGATATAGGTTCACATGATTTCACAGTCACAGGAATCGTTGAAGAAGGAGACACTGCTGCTAAGATCATAGATGTTGCCAACAACCTTAAATGTGATCTCATTGTGCTGGGAAGCAAAGGCACCAGTGAAATAGGAAGATATCTACTGGGTAGTGTGGCAAACAAGGTTGTACAGTATGCTCATAAACCTGTCATGGTGGTACGATAAACCCGTAGGAGAAATGAAGAACAGGTTTTTTTGTTCGAAATATATGTTTTCCTATTTCCCTCTACTCTTTTTCGATCGTATACTAGGCCTTACCTTCTCTGCACCCTTACCCTTATGACGTAGTCCTCTTCCCTTCTTACCAGCACTTGTTTTACCGCGTAGAACCCTTCTCCTATTAGCCGGATTGCAGATCCAGTTTATCTTTGGATCATTCTTGATCACAGGATGCGATGGATCTACCAATATGACCTCATAGTAATGATATTTTCCATCTTCGCCAACCCAATAAGAATTAAGCACCTCCATGTTCGGATACCTTTTTGCTGTCCGTTCCTCAGCTATCCGCTGCACACTCTTACCGGGTGTGATCTTTTTAAGACCTCTAGCAGAAGGTTTTCTACCCCCCCTTATCCTAGGCTTCCGTAGTCCTCCTCTTCTCACACGTGCTCGTACAACGATGTATCCCTGTTTAGCTTTATATCCCAATGCCCGTGCCCTGTCGATCCTCAAAGGTTTTTCTACTCTAACAAAGCTTTCTTCTTTCCTCCACTGTATTATACGTTGTTTTAACGGAGACTTGAAGGATGTGTCAGGTTTTTTCCATAGCTCTCCTATGTAGCTGTACATGCTCCTTACCATATCTTGTACACCTATTTCCGTGTTCCTCTTCTTCTCATGTTTTTCATGATAAAATATTCGATAGAGGCTAAATGGAAGGAAATTCCTTATTTAAAACTTTTTGTTATAACGGCTTCATCCCGAAATAGATAAATTAGGATAGAAGCTGTTTTTCTTAACAGGATGGGATGCGCTAAGAAAAGAATGAATCCACGGGTTGTAAACCATGTAAACCGCAACT
>QMSS01000165.1 GCA_003649715.1 Thermoplasmata archaeon | reverse complement strand
GGAATGACCGCCTGCCCATGTGCAATGGAAATAACAAAAAAACTTGGAGAGTATAACAAAAGCTTACCCTCACCAACTCATAACCAGAGAAACATTAGCACATTACTGATAGAAGTCCCTGAGAATTGCCAAGATATCGATGCAGATGATCTCATAGAGATTGTAGAGAACTCTCTAAGCAGCCCGACATATAGTTTGCTAAAAAGAAAAGACGAGGGAAAAATAGTGTTAGATGCTCATAAAAAACCAAAATTCGTAGAAGATGTTGTTAGAGACATGTTACAAGCTGTACTTAAAAAATACAAACACCTACCAGATGATGTTATTGTGATCGCTAGAAGCGAAAGCGAAGAATCCATACATAAACATAATGCATTTGCAGAAAGAGTAACAACACTGGGCGAGCTGAGAAAGTAATTATCATGCTATTATGTGATCACCATCACCAAAATTATACTTCGAATGATATATCTTTGAAAGATGAGGCACAGCTACAGTAAGGTTTTTGTAAGCATCTTTTTTACCCTTAACAAAGTAATCCAACCAGTTGATAATGTAATGAAAACTTATCTCCTTCTGCCACTTTGGACAAGGACAAAATGGACCCCACGCGGTTGTGAAACCAAAATGTGTAGCAGACTGAATCATTATAAGCTCCCGAGGCGGATTTGCCCTGTCATAAGAGGGGCACATAATCATCGGAAAAATAGGGAAAAAATCAAGATCACCAGATTGCAACATCAAAGGCGCTTTTATTTTTCCAACTGAAGAGGGAGTAACAAGTGATAATGCTACCACAGCTGAGAAATTATAGCTACTATTTGCTGCAACCTCTGTCACAGTTGCACCCCCAAGAGAGTGACCAACAAGACCTATTCTCCTTTTATCTATTACATGTTGCACATCCTCTAAACCAAGTAAAAACTCAAGAGCATCTAAAAGAGCTCTTGTCCATCTCCCATGGCAATAATGAATCGGCGTCTCTATAAATGCAAAATATCGTAGATAGAGATTTAGAAAGTTTATACTCAAATTCCAATTAGGAAAAATACCCTCTGAGTAACCCAAACCCGGGGGATCAAAAAGCATGCTAACATATCCTCTCTTTGCAATTTCCATCGGAATCCATCTATAAGCACTGACATACCCAGGCTGGCCAATACAGAAAATCACAACAGGATACAACAGAGAGGTATCCTTTGGATAATAGACCTCTCCATAGAGTTTATACCCACTGCTCTCAAAAGTCACATTTAACCTTTTTATATCAAACAAACTACTGTTGTAGAAACTTGTGTCTATTCTCATCCTTATCAGTTTTCCAGATACTGAGAAACTAACAAGGACAACTAAGAGAGTGATTAATAAAGAGAAAACCTTCTTATGAGAAGATTTCATGATTTTCATATAAGATCAATTTATAATAAATATTATAAAATAAAAATTTTTCTACCAAACATCACGTCACCTTTAAAAATCACTTGTGTATTACAGGGTTTGATGTAATATGGCTAAATATCATATAGCAGTCTTACCAGGAGATGGCGTGGGCAAAGATGTAATGGATGCAGCAATGATAGTCTTAGACACCATTGGCTTAGATGCAGAATACATTTATGGAGATGTTGGCTGGGAGTTTTGGAAAAACGAGGGAAACCCTTTACCAGATAGAACTGTGGAACTGCTTAGAGAAACCGATTGCTGTTTATTTGGTGCGATAACCTCGAAGCCAAATGAGGATGCACAAAAAGAACTCGCACCTCATCTGCAGGGTAAGGGTATAAAATATTCTAGCGCAATTGTAAGAATCAGACAGGAGTTTAACCTGCATACAAATCTGAGACCTTGTAAAGCGTTTAAGGGCAACCCATTGAACTACCGAGATGACATAGACATTGTTGTTTTTAGAGAGAATACGGAAGGGCTTTATGCTGGCATAGAATTTAGACCCCTGCCAGAGGAGGTAAGAAAAGCACTCGGTTTGCATCCAAAAATGAAAAAATTTGAAAATATTCCATCTGAGGATCTGGCTGTCTCCTGCAGAGTATTCACAAGAAAAGCATGTCAAAACATTGTTAGACAAGGATTTGAGTACGCTAAAAAACATGGTAGAAAAAAAGTCACAGTTGTTGAAAAACCAAACGTGATACGTGAAACTAGTGGTATGATGATACAAGAAGCTCGTAAAATAGCAGAGGAATATCCAGATATTGAGTATGAGGAGGTCAATGTTGATGCCATGTGTATGTGGCTTGTGAAAAAGCCTCAGGAATACGATGTTCTTGTGTCTTCTAACATGTTCGGCGACATTATCTCTGATCTCTGTGCACAGCTTGTAGGTGGCCTTGGTTTTGCAGCCAGTGGAAACATCGGAGACAATTATGCACTCTTTGAACCCACACATGGTTCGGCACCAAAATATGCTGGGACGTACAAGGTAAACCCCACTGCTATGATCCTATCTGTAAAACTCATGCTCGACTGGCTTGGCGAAACCGCCAAAGCAAAAAAACTAGAAGATGCAATAGCAAAGGTTATAGAAGAAGGCAAAGTCAGAACATATGACATGGGCGGTAACAACACAACTCTTGAAATGGCAAAAGAAATAGCTAAAGAATATGATGAAATAAGATAAAAAAACTGCTTTTAAACCTTATTTTTGTTCTAGTATTATCTGTCTGATGAGTCCTATGATCATAACGAGTAACAGAGAGAAAGAGATACCCGCTCCAATATACATTCCGACTTTACCTAGTACCATTGAAAGAGCGCCTCCTATTACCCACCCAAAAACAGCTATGATAAGTAGCATAAACCATATTTCTTTAGCACTTTTCCATATTTCAGATAAAAATTCTTTTCCCTTCATATGTTGGTAGTGCCCCTAAAAAGTCGTTGAAACTAGCATTACTCCAGTACCTGTTTATCAGTTGGAGATCACCCTTTTATGTATTGAATTTAGTGCTGTTTTCTTTTTGATAGTAGTAAAACCAGAATAATCGCTATAAACAGCAAAATTATCTCAAACCCAGGTGTTCCGCCACCACTACTAGATGATGTTTTCTCAACCGTAACAGTGACAGTTGCTTCATTTGACTCTGCTCCTTGCAGATCAATTGCCTTGGCACGAATAGTTACCTCTCCTGGTATTACATTTGAGGAATCCCATATATAGTACCATGTTACAGTTGTAT
>QMSS01000164.1 GCA_003649715.1 Thermoplasmata archaeon | reverse complement strand
CTTCTCATTATACGTGTGCCAATCCCTTTTATCAACGTATTTTTTACCCCATCTTTTCTTTTTCATTGGTGCATCCCAAAAGAGGAATGCATCTTTACTATCTTAAATTATGCAACACAGCAAAACAAACAAAACATCTAAATACAAGTTTTATATATTGTATTATGATAAATATGAGTGGGAATGTAGGGAAGATATCCACTATATTTTTGATGATAACACTTCTACCTTTGGGAACAGCTATTATACCTGCAACAGGAGAGATGTACAAGGATGTATCAATAGGATACAAGAAAAACATAATCAATGAAACACATCATATGATGAACGAGGAGATCGTTAACATACATTTTTTTGATTTCACTTCAGATAAACCTGTAGAAACAGTTAAAACATTACCAATATCAAAATGGAACCAGTTACTTCATGAACTAAGAGAAATTAGAGAGGGAGGGTTATCTACTGAGGAATCTTTCGAAAAGCAGAGAGAAGTACTTATAAAATACCATCTTGTATCCAACGATGATGAGATAACATATAAGTATATTGTTAGCAGAGTAGTTGAAAAATGGAAGAATCTAAACATCTATAGACTTGCAAATGCGGTGAGACATACACCCATAAATAACTCCATACTTAACGCTATGTGTGCTATTAGTTTTGAACTAACCAATGGCACCAGTATTGTCCTTGGTTTGAATACATTCATAAACATTATTGGATTTGACATAATCAGCTTCCATAAGGGATATGCAGTAGGTGGGATAGATACAAATGGAATCAGTCATCAGCAAACTGATCCAGGCAGCTATGTAGGATCCATGTTTGGTTTCCTGGGATATTGGGCAGGTGTTGAGAAATCTCCTGGTATATACTCTGATGTTATAATCGCTGGATTTACTATACTAACATTCTGGCTACCTCTACCACAACAACAAAGTTTAGCGTAAATTTTAATCACCTAGATGAAGGGAAATGCCTTTTACATCCCCCCAATAGAAAAGAATATAAATGTAGTATTGAGTCATAGTATTTTTGCCATAGAATTATTTTGCTTTTGAAGAAATAATGATGTTCTGAACAATATTTTATAGTTTTCTTACACTCTAAAAAACATCAGAATAAGATCTCCTCAGGTATAATTATATAACTTGAAATACGGTTACGGTTAGACGGTTAATTAATTTATGTAGGTTTTTTTAGTTGTTTTTTTTTGTTAATAAGCAAGCTATAATTGAATATTATGGGAAATATTTAAATAATTTAAACAACATTAATATAATAATATAGAAGTTCTCTAGATTTAGAGAGATGGAAGAAGGGAAAATATATGAGAGACAAAATAGAAAGCATGTTGAAGGTAGGGATAATAGCAGGGATAGTCATAGCTTTCATGCTCCCAGGGGCTACAGTTATCGCTGATCAACAGGACAAAGGCCCACAAATCAAAATAGGAAAAATAGATGGAGACATCGCTAGTGTGTATGCAGAGATCAGCAATATTGGTGATACAGATGCTAGTGATATAAACTGGAGCATATCAGTAAAAGGCGGAATATTAGGGATGATAAACAAAACAGCGAGCGATACAATTCCAATACTCGCAGCAGGTAACACCACAAGTATATCGACGCTAGATGCAGGAGTTGTCATATTTGGTTTAGGACCTATTCAAATAACCATAACTGCCAACGAACCAAGTGGTAGTTCAGACACAAAAACAGCAGAAGGAATCATATTATTGTTTTACATAGTGATCCTCAACGAATCTGATTCTGATGAAGAGCCAGAAATATTTGTTAGAGGCGATGCAAATAGCGATGGAAATGTTACCCCAGCAGATCTAACATACCTCTCTAACTATCTGTATCAGGGTGGGCCTGCTCCTGATCCATTGGATGCTGGTGATGTAAACGATGATGAAAACGTTGATGCTGCAGACCTGACATACCTATACAACTTCCTATTTTCTGGTGGACCTTCACCGCCACCGCCATATCCAGATCCTGGTGAGGATCCAACACCATAAAAATTCAATGAAAATTTGACTACCCTATCTTACCCTCTACTTATTTTTTGGCTCTTCCCTTTGATTCATCGGAGAACTAAAGAACCTAGAATTACATACCACCCTTGGGATGGGATGTGATATACCACAAACTTGTAAAAAAGGTCTTTCTCCCCAGATGAGAGGATTGCCTTGCATATCTCAGGGATGTAAAATGGAAAGCAACAGTGAGATGCCCATACTGTTGCTCAGATGATATTTAGAGTGATGGAAAGACATTGAAAGGTGCGAAGAAATACCAGTGTCAACAGTGTCATCGGTATTTCAACGACCTCACCGGAACCATTTTTGACCGTCATAAATTCCCCATTGGAGGAGATGTTCTATATACTCAAGGAAATGGAAGCGAAGCCCACAAATCAGATCGCTCATGAGCTCAACAGAGAGACTACGACTCTGTTCTTCGTTTTGTCCGTGAGGTGCACCATTTAGCATCGCAACACTCCAAAGGTTTCACTCTGGAGGATATTGTGGAGTTGGATGAAACCTATGTCCATAGTGGGAGGAAAGGTGTAAAGCAGCGGAAACCCCGGAAACGAGGACTACGGACACATGGCCATGGGATCTGGAAGGATGATAAACCACTGGTGATGACCATGGTAAAAAGGGGGAACACTCCCAAGTCCGGTTCAAAGTCATGAGAAACCTCCAAAAGATGAAGGTAAAGCTCTCTGGGTTGATTACTGGAGAGGTGATTGTCAACACTGATGAATACACTATCTACGAGGGGATCGCTGATGAGATTGACAATGTATTGGAGCATTGGGTGGTCAATCATGGGAACAAAGAGTGGGCACGGGGTAGCGCTCATGTGAATGGTTGTGAGAACCAGAATCAGTTCCTGAAAGCGTATCTCAGGAGATATCGAGGAGTATCAAAGAAGCATCTTCAAGGATATTTGGACTTTCTTGCATTACTGTTGAATGAAGGATATAATTGGTATAACGTCATACTGTCCGATTATTCACCGAGATGAGCCATCAGTATAATTATAATTTTAGTAGTTAAGAACTGAAGATACTGTCAACTTAAGGTACCTCCAGAAATAAATTATGGAAAATGTTTCCAGAATCGTTTCACTCGGGATTTGAAGAGGCTATACCATTGTTCAATAGGTGTTCTCCAACCAAATGT
>QMSS01000163.1 GCA_003649715.1 Thermoplasmata archaeon | reverse complement strand
TGGTTCAGCCAACAGAAAAGATACTATTCGAGGCTGAATCTGATGGGCTCGTGCCCACACAACCCAGTCATCTACCGTGGGTTCTAGCTCTATACCTATATCAAACCGATCCATTATAGGAGCTAGAATTTTATTAGCACCCGCCGCTTCCAGACCTAAATTTCCACAAGCAACTATACGACACTCTTTGTGAATACTGTGCCGGTGCAGAGTCCCACATAACAGCAGTTCAAACAAAGTGCCTTGTATTATTTCATTACACAAATGGATATCATCAAAAAACAATACACACGCCTGCCGAGGAAGCCAGTCAGGACGAGTCCATCTTGTTTCTAGTTTCTCCAAGTCAATATCCGGTAACCCCTTTGCTTCTCCGATATCCATTAAGTACAAGCGTTCTTCCCACACTGGTAACTTCAACTGGGAGGCAACAGCTTGAATAGCATCTGATTTTCCAATTCCACTGGCCCCTGAAATAATTGCCGAAGCACCCGGTACTGACAAGTGGCGAGTGAGAAAACGGACTAATTCTCCTGTTCCCCGAATTGTAATCATAACCACTCCTCCACTGTCCATAATTTAATCCATTTTTCTTCCTGTCCGCTAAATACCCAATTAATAAACTCTCGCTTTCCCACTAACCAATATCCCATTACAACTCGACCTGGTAAAGGATCTGGATACTGATTCCAAAAGTCACTTACCATCTCTCGGCCCTTCATAGGAGTTACACGAAAGTGTACTGTTTCATCTTCCACTCGAAAGTAAAGATCTCCCGGAATAGGAACTCGTTGAGCCACTCGTTGACGAAGCATTGAACGAAGCTTCGCCTGTAGGCCCTTTCGAATAATGGACATTTTATTCATTGCGTAATATATATAACATACAAACCAACCACTGTCAATACAAAAATCTAGTGTACACTGTTGACATTTTACAATAAATGTGTTATAATAGAAGCATGAAAATCCGTTTACTAGTCTCCGAACGAGATCTTCGCCCTCAATATCTCTGGATTGCTAAGAAAGTAGTACTGTGTCCAGCCCTCACCCGGTACCAGTCCCAACTTTGGTGCTATATCTGCCCGAGACGCCAGGAGTGTGAGCAAGCAGCAGTCACACGCTCAATCCCTTTGGAAGAAGTTATGCCAGATCCAACTGCATTGAAAAACTCAATAACTGCTCAGACAATACTCCACTATATACGACCAACTCACCAGTCCCGGAAAAAGAGAAAGTCAAAGTTTAGTTCCAGTTGAGCACTGTTAATGGCTTGGAACGAGGTATAGCAGCGGCATTCAAAAAAATAGGCGTGATCTTAGGCACAGAAGGACTGTTTAGAAAGGTGGTTCAAATTAAGATCGGTACTAGTACCTCTATAAAATTCAACCTCCTAGAATTGAAAAAATTACATCAACTTCACCCTCAAAACTGGGTCGTAATCCATACTCATCCACCTGAGATAGGAGTTAACTTATGGAACGATGAATTGTATGAAATACTAGAATTAGTAATCGCCCCTTACCATTCACTCTTCGTGATATATCAACCAGGGATTGGAGACTTTGTTTTCAGATATGAAAACTCTTTCTCAACCGGTGAATATGATACTTTCGAAAACCGGTTGAAAAATGTAATTTTACCAGATTCTGAATTTCAAGAACCACTTTGTGAAGGTTTAGAACTTTGCTTTCATTTGGATTTTTTAGTAAGAGGAAGTCCTATAGTTTAGTTCCACTTCAGGACTGTTAATGGGCGATTGCTCAGGAAAGAAGATCCGGTGCTCTCTGAAGTATTTTTCTTGACGCCTAAGTCCATTTCTTAACACAGGAGTCCCAACTTTGGCCCTAGTTTGAGTAACTAAGTATTTTTCTTGACGTCTAAGTCTTTTTTTACATTTTTGGTAACAGTCTCCTTCAAAGCATAACTCCCGGTCCACAATATGGACACCAGATCGGTCCCCTTCATTATAATGGCACTCGGTGAGCTTTGAGCTTTTACCACACCACTGGCAAGTGACCTTGCCATCTTTTATCTTTGTCCTGAAGATTGCCCATTGGAAACCTAGAGCCTGACTTAGACCGCACTTAGTTGTACTGTGTAACCTACAAACACTACACGGCCACCCATTTTTACCTACATCCTTTAATTTCATTTTTGGTAACGCATCAGCAAAGTATGGAATAGATTGAGATTATTAAGATTTCCATGCTTTGAAGGAGACTGTGAGACGAAAAATGGGTATTTCAGTCATTTTTTAACCTCCTACTAGCAAAAACTAGAAAAAGTGAGCTTTTCCAAGCGGTGCTCGAGTGGATACCGGCAAGTGCACTTTTTCCGTGTGTTTGAGTGGCAAAGATAATCCTACTTGAGCACCGCTGCTCCCCCACTCACTACCCACTATTTTCCAACTCTTGCGCCCTATTCATTCTACTCAGTATTTCTTCTCTACACTCGTTCCATCCTTCTTTATATGAATAAGTGACTTATCAGGAACTAGGGAACGAGCATAGCTTTTAAAAAGTTCCACTAATTTTCTTATTTTAATTAACTCCTCCCATGATGCCCCTCCCAGATCTCCAGAAGATGATATTAGTTTTGCTATTTCTTTATTTATTTTTTTCATACTAGCACCTCCAGTAACCTACTCATCTTCTATTTTTACTACCCTTTCGGGGATAAAACTATTACAATACTCAATAAAAGGTCCCCCCTCTTTTGTCCCAAGTGAACAATTTTGGCTGAAAAGATTATTCCAATATTTACACTTTGTATTAATACAGGAGATCCCGGCAGATTTTGCTCTTTCTATTATTTCCAACTTTTTGACTTTTTTGTTGGCATCGCTCCCACTCGTACTGACTGGGCAATCTTGTTCCGGCGTCTCCTCCTTCAGATGACTATTCTTCTTTAGCCACTCGCCTATTTCCCGAAAGGTAGGAGCCTTGATGTAATCCTGATAAGCCAGCGGAACAGGCCTCGTCTCAAAGAAGTGTAAGCTCGCCAGCTCCTTTCCTTCCTCTGTTCGCATAACCAGCCAATACCAACCGCCTCCATCCTGCGGATAACCCTGCTCTCTGAGTTTCTTGCAGAGCTCGAGAGAGGGGACTTCGTCGGTAGGGTTGAACTTTTCTTCTGGCATTACCGCTCCTCCTTCTTTTCAAGCTTCTTTGGTTCGTCACGCTCCAAAATACAGAAGATTGAATTTCAGCAACTATTTTCCTGT
>QMSS01000162.1 GCA_003649715.1 Thermoplasmata archaeon | reverse complement strand
TACCAATCGGGTTCTCAAGTGTTGAACTAAAAGCCACATTCAACCCACCAGATATACAAACCCAACCATAAGAACCATCAGAACTAATAAAGTAATCAACAAAACCCTTAGTAAAACCAAAGCTAAAAGTATTCTTCCAATACCCACCAGCATGAATATCAGGAATAGGAACAACAAAATCATTAAAACCAACAACAAGACCTTCAATAGTTACACCATTAAATACTTCAACTGTACAATCAAACTGGAAATAATTCGTAGTATTTACAACTGAGAAATTAAAACGAATACCACTCTGCTCCTTATCAAAAGAAAATCTAGTCATTTGAAGAAGGAAATTTCCAACCGAGGGGATACTCAATCTTGCATCAAGATCATATATTTCAAGATAATTACTAGTAAACTGAATATCGGCTTTACCATCTAATAGTTTACCTAGTTTTATTTCAAAAGGCCCATTTATTGTGTTTTTAATACCCGCTGAAAAATGAAAACTTGATCCATTAGACCCGTTTACATCAAGTGAAAAACTTATATCTGTGTTTGTTCTTTTAATTCCAAAGCTTCTTTCAGATCGATCCCAATAAAACGACATATTAAGGTTTTCATTTGTATAAAACTCACCAAGAACCGATGTACCTGTTTCAAGTAGATTTTTGATATCAATAAAAGCAGACATCCCCGACTGGTTACAATACAAATCTACTTTTCCATTTTGTAGATTCCAGTTCCAATTCAAAAAAGCTAAAGCAGGCAAGTTTCGAATATACCCCTTTGCGTTATATGATGCATCACCTGGGGGGGTATCACGTATACCAATTTCTTTTACACGTTGATTAAAAGTATTTATCTCTATTTCACCGTCTTTTTCGGGAATCCAGCTTAGCTTGACATGCTGTGGTATGCCGTCAACATAGATATAGGCATTTTTTGTTTTCTCGAAAAAGAGTGTTACATCAACTGGGTCAGAAGTATTGCGGATATATTCAATACGACCTCCTCCTTTCTTAAAAGGTGTTATCTCCATTTCAAAACTGAAACTAGAAATCTTATCTATAACAAGTCCTCCATTGAACTCAGAACCATTGTTATATCGTGTGTAATGAATAGTTGTCAATGATGGTTTAGATGATTCTAACTCAAATTGACGGCCAAAGTATTCATCTGCTCCGCCAAACGTTATTTCTGTTTTGATTGCTGGGGAGAATGTTGTGATCCATCTACCGCGGGTATTATAACTGTCAGTGGCATTATCATAATTACTATATGCAAATACAAGTGCTAGGTTATCTTTATCTGTCGCAGTTCCTGGATTTAAACTAACCTTATGTTTCGGTTTCTCTTTGTAAAAAATGTATGGTAAATATTTGTAGGTGACATAACAAGTATCTGGTACTTCATCGCCCTTGTCAGATTGATACCCAAACTGGACTTTGTCACCTGTTTGATTTACATATAGTAAACCGGGGAATGTTAGCTCTACATAAGCTTGGAAAAACTCATTAATATCTTCAAATCCTGATAGTCTATCAATCTTTAGTCTGATATTAAATGAAAAAACTAAGGGTTTCTCTATTGAGGGATATATACTAAATGATGCTCTTATATCTTTATCGCCGTCGTCATCTACATCAACTGTTGTTGGCATTCCGAGTCGTATAGGAGATACTTTCTCATTTCCAGCATAGTTTGTGTACAAACTAAGTTTTGAGCTCAACGCTCTTAATCTTATAAGGTTTCTAAGTAATGAAAAAAGTTTTCCTTCTCTTATTTTTTCAATTATGTTTTTTGTACGTGAAGTAATATTTTTGATTTTTTCAGTTACTATTTGTGTTTTTTCTTTTAGATTATCTATTTTGTGTTTTGCCGATGTTTCATTTTTTTGGTGTTCTAATAATTTATTTTTTGCATCGTTTATTTTTGATTTTACATTTGTTAGTATTCCTTTTGAGCTTACTATTGCCGAAAAGGTTGTTGTCAAAAGGAATATTACTACTAGAATACTAACTATTTTTTTTATGTTATGGGTATTTTTTCTATATAGTTTTTTCATATGTATATTCCCCAGTATTTTGATTCTTATTTTTGGTTAACATTATCCTTTTTCAATCAGGATTTCTCTCAGGAAGTTTTATTTAATCATATATTTATATTTAGCTGTATATATAATTTACTATATAAATATTATCCAATCAATGAAATGACGTCTGGTAGCTAATGTTATAACATTAATATTCTAGAATTACTATTTAATTGATTTAGATGTCAACCATTTTTATAGAAAAAATTATATATTATCATATCTATATTTTATATATTGAAGTGAAATTAAAAAATAGTTCCAAGGTGAAATAATATGAAAAAAACGGCCATAACGATCACAGTCTTAATGATAAGTTTAATAGCTGCATCAACAGTAGAAGCAGATGCAGTACTCACGGGAGAAATAGATGCAGAAGTAAAAGAGTGGCTAGGAATAGTATACCCAGAAATCAGCCTAGAGAATCAGAGTGTAACATTTGGAGTAGATGTTTTAACAGATGGGGATAAAACAACATATCAAGTAAACGATACTTTAATAATAAACCTAGATGTAACAAAAGAAAACAATAGGACCTATATATTCCCAAGATCAATATTTTATAGTGCATTTATGACAAGAAAAATAACTGATATTAAACTTCTACCAATAAGAGGAATACTAAGCAGAATCTTCCCAATGCTGGTACTGTTTAAATCAGCAAACATAGTAAAAGGAATGCTGGGTAAAGCAGATCAAAGCATAAACATATCATTAAACTATGAAATAAGTAATACAACATTTGAAAATGGGGAAAAACTAACAATGACCCTATTTATAATGGGATTCATGCCAGGAGATTTAAACGGTTTATCAGAGAAGATACCAATTATTACTAAAAAACAGATAACACTAGAGGTAAGTTACATAGAAAACATATAATACATTTCAAAAAAATCTTTTTTAATTTTTTTTGTCGCTGTCACCCAACATAGTATAAAACCTGTTGGGTGCCGCCAAAGGAGTTATTCCAAATATTGCAGCAGTAGAATAACCCCCAAGCAGATATCGCGACAAATATTGTTTGATACCATGGTTGTCGTCTTTTTCGTACCTTTTTGACGCGTACGTCTGATAGGTCAAAGAGGGACCCTTGGTGTGGTATCAAATATTTGTATCCTTGACCTTGCATCCCAAATCATTTTATCATTG
>QMSS01000161.1 GCA_003649715.1 Thermoplasmata archaeon | reverse complement strand
GAAAGAGAGAAACTGAACAAACTGGTTTTCAAATATGGAGGGTTAAACATTAAGAGGTTTTTTAATTTAGACTCAAAAGTATATGAAAGTAATGCTCTGCCGGAAAAGATCAAAGAACTAATGGGGTTGGTTGCCTCTATAGTGCTAAGATGCGATGACTGTATCAACTATCATCTATTAAGATGTTATGAGGAGAACGTCAGCGATGAGGAACTGAAGGAGGCTATTGCTATTGCCTTAATTGTTGGAGGATCCATAACCATACCTCATATAAGAAGAGTGTTTAACAACTGGGATACGCTAAAAAAAGAGAGGGTTCAAATTAGATGAACGAAATGTTTAACATGATTATCAAAGAAGTAAAGAAGATTTTGAAACTAGATGTTAGCAATGATAAAAAGCTTCAGCTGGTTTGTAATCTACTTAGAAACAGTGTTCCACATTATGACTGGGTTGGATTCTACCTAGTGGATAAAAACAAACCAGAGGAGCTTGTATTAGCAACGTTTGATGGCGAGCCCACAGAGCATGTAAGAATCTCTTTTGGTGGAGGCATATGTGGGCAAGCTGCTGAACAAGAAAAAACATTTATTGTGCAAGATGTAACCAGGGAAAACAATTATTTGGCATGTAGTGCCAGGGTTAAATCTGAGATAGTAGTCCCAATTTTCAGAAACAAAAAACTTGTTGGTGAAATAGATATAGACTCGCATAAACTAGCGCCTTTTACTGAAAATGATAAAATATTCCTTGAAAAAATAGCAGAAATAATCGCAGAGGTAATAGAATAAAAAACAGGAGTGGATTATTGTTATGACTATACTTAGTCTAAAAAATCTTTCTTTGACATTAAATGGTAAAAAAATTTTAGACAACATAAACATAGATTTCTGGGAGAAACATGTACATGCAGTTGTGGGTCCCAATGGAGCAGGTAAATCAACATTAGCATACACCATAATGGGATTAGAAGGGTATAGAAAAGTAGAAGGCGACATATTTTTTGAAGGAAAATCAATAAAAAATCTGAGTGTAACAGAGCGAGCTAAAAAAGGCATTACTCTTGGATGGCAAGAACCCGCTAGATATGAGGGTCTCACTGTGGAAAAATTTATTCTTTCCTCTGCAAAAAAGATGAGTTTAGATGAGGTTAAAGATTCTTTGATCAAAGTTGGCCTTGACCCAGATGAATATACAAAACGTGCTCTAGATAAAACACTAAGTGGTGGAGAAAGGAAAAAAATAGAACTAGCATCAATACTTGCTATGAGACCAAAATTTGTCATGCTTGATGAACCTGATTCTGGTATCGATGTAGCATCTCTAGAAAAAATCTTCGAAGGGATAAAACTACTAAGGGAGCAAGGCTCAACTGTTGTTTTGATAACACATAGCATTGCTGTGATGAAAAAAGCAGAACACGCATTTCTGATATGCGGTGGAAAAGTAGTTGAGAAAGGCAGGATCAGTAAACTATTACCATATTTTGAAAACAAATGTTTACCATGTGATCATAAAAACATTCCTGACTAGGTGAGGAAACCATGGAAGTTGATGATTTATTAAAACTCATCAGAGGCGATTTGTTTTTACAGGATAAAAAAACAGCTCATCTAACCATAAATCTAAACAAGGTTTTAAGCAAAAACTTGGTTCCAGGGCTTCATGTAGACACAAAAGAGAACAAGGATGGAGTTGATGTAAAGATAAAAGTAGATGATAACATCAGGATCAAAAACAAGGTTCATCTCTGTTTCGGTATCACAAAGGAGAAAGCGATACAAAAGATAAACATGGATGTTGATGTGGGAAAAAATGCAAAAATATCTATTTTGTCCCATTGTATATTTCCAAAAGCTGTGAATATCAAACACATAATGGATGCGAAAATAAAAATTGACGAAGGATCCATCTACACTTATGAGGAAAAACATATACATAGCATGGATGGAAACATAGAAGTTTACCCCAAGGCTTTTGTTGAGGTTGGTAAAAAATCTAGATTCAAAACAGAATTCGAACTGATTAAGGGAAGAGTTGGAAAACTTGACATAGATTATGAGATCACAGGTGAAAAAAACAGTGTTATAGAAATGACTAGCAAGGTCAGCGGAAAAAGTGATGACATAATAAAGATAAAAGAGGTTGGAAACCTAGTTGGTGAAAACGCAAAAGGTGTGCTCAAATCCAGGATAGCTGTTAGAGACAATGCAAGTGCAGAGGTATACAACACCATAGTAGCAACAGCACCATATGCTAGGGGACATGTTGATTGTAAAGAGATAATACAAGACAATGGAGTAGCAAGAGCGATTCCAATAGTTGAAGTAAAACATCCCAAGGCTCATGTCACCCATGAAGCAGCTATTGGTAGTGTTGATACAAAACAGTTAGAAACACTTATGGCAAGGGGATTAAATGAGGAAGAGGCTGTAGAGGTGATCATCGAAGGATTGTTGAGTTAAAATGAACTTCGAAGCATTTAAAAAAATAAGTTATGGGTTATACATTGTCTCTTCAAAGAAAAACAGTAAAATAAATGGTCAAATAGCTAACACTGTTTTTCAAGTCTCCGCTGATCCGCCGCTTATAGCAGTTTGCATCAACAAAGAAAACCTAACACACGAGTTTATAGAAAATAGCAAAGTCTTCTGTATTTCTGTACTAGCCAAAGATGCCCCTCTCAGAATTATAGGGCAATTTGGCTTTAGATCCGGTAGAGATTATAACAAGTTTAAAAACATTGATTATACAATTGGAAAAACAGGTGCACCAATAGTTCTAAGCTTTACCATCGCATATCTAGATGCAAGAGTTATAGGAAACATGAATGTTGGCACCCATACCTTTTTCGTTGGAAAAGTTGTTGACTCAGATATTATTAAAAAAGGTGAACCAATGACCTATGCATACTACCACAGGGTAAAAGGTGGTAAAACACCTGTTAAGGCTCCAACCTATATAAAAGAAGATAGGGAGGTGAATGGTTTGGATAAATACGTATGTAAAATATGCGGGTACATATATGACCCAGACAAAGGCGACCCAGACAATGGAATAGCACCTGACACCATGTTTGAGAACCTACCAGATGACTGGGTTTGCCCCATATGTGGAGCTACCAAGGATCAGTTTGAGAAGGTGAAACAATGAGCGTTAGGCGAATAAAAGAAAACATCTATGCTATTTGCACATTGGACTGGAGTAGAAGATTATTTGATGAGATCATACCCCTACCACAGG
>QMSS01000160.1 GCA_003649715.1 Thermoplasmata archaeon | reverse complement strand
TGACCATTGAATTTTCTTTTCTCTAATATAGATGTCAATAAGTCTGCCAAATATTACCAGTAGCATTATAGCTACACCTCCCCATACAAAATTAGCTAAGAACATGGTTATAAAATGCCATATTGATGCAATTTTGGTATTTATTGTTTGGTTGTAAGCATATGCGATAACTGCTATTGACAGTGCAATCGCTATAAGGTAGATAAAAAATGTTAGTTTTCCACCCATCAAACCAGCTTTTATCTCGTTCCATATCATACTGACGTTTTTTTCCCATCTCATCGCCCTGATTAATATGTAGGCACCCAGGGTTAGCAAGGCTACTGTGAAACTATTTACTGCATAGCCGGCGAAATTTCCTATTAAAGTGACAACTGCCCACACTATCATAACCAATGCTATAGGCAAAAGAAATTTCTTTTGTATTTTTTCATCTTCCAGAAATTTTACAAATTTATAATACTCATTTTCTATCAGTTTACTTTGTCTAACAGTCACTCTTCTAACCGAGTCTATTTTTATTCTAGACTGAATTATGGGTAATATATACTCATCTTCTGCACCATCTGTCACTAGTATTACGCTTTCTGCTTTTGTTTTTTTGATAACCTCCTCAATCTGGTCTGCAAGTATCTGATCTGATTTAATTCCTACCTCTATATCGCCACATATTGTAGCAACTTCTACCTTTTTCCCTTCTTTTTTTAATTTTTCATATACAGAGATAGCGAAGAAAATTGCATTAACATCTGACTCCTCTGGATCAGCTATAGCTAGTTTCGTAGCTGCGTCTATGTTTCTTTTTTTACCAATTATGGGTCCTTCTATTCCAGTTTTTCTACCAATGTCATTATCTCTATCAACACATAGAACCAATGTTTTCATCTTCTTTCCTCTAAACTAACCAAATATATGTTATCTAAATTTTAGTATTTATAGCTAACAAATACAATAATAAATATTAATATTTATATAAATAGCTTACTTAAGAGTTTCTTTAAAAAATCCTTCATATCTCTCTTTTATCATATCCCAAGAGGGAATATTGGTCTGGGTACCATATTTTTCTATTATAAACGATGCTACTACAGAACCTATTCTCCCACATTCAACCAGGTCATATCCTTTTATCAAAGAAGCCAGAAATCCTGCACGATGTGCATCCCCAGCACCTGTTGGATCTAACACCTTTTTTGGTTTTACTGCTGGTATATTTACCCAATCGCCATCGAAATATATTTTTGACCCCTTTTCACCATAACTAACTATCACTGCTTTTATGTTATTATTCACTCTCAGGTTTTCCAGGTTTTTTTCTTTTGTGATTTTTAAAAGCAGATCTGCTTCGTGATTGTTTAGAAAAAGATAAGAGACATATTGTAAACAAGGCAGTATCTGTGTTTCTACAGGTCGATGAAACATTTCCTGACCAGGATCAAATGATATAATAGAATGTTTGGCATTCCTCATTATGTTTGGATAAGCACTTATTTCCCCTGCTGAAAAGTGTATATATTGAAATCCTGATGGATCCAACTCATGGTTAGCAAGCTCTGATGATGCTCCTGGATAATAAAATATTTGCTGATTTCCTCTGTTATCTGTGAATAAAAAGGAGTTTGCTGTGAAAAGACGGGATGAATACTTCAGATTTGAAACATCTATCTTATGTTTTACCAGATTTTGTAAATATTCAGATTTTTTAAAATCTTTCCCAACACTTGAGAAAATACTTGTTTCTATACCCAATTTGCTTGTAATCATAGCAACATTTCCTGCACAGCCACCAAACGTTTGGTTAAGCTCCTCTATGGATGTTGCTTCGTTTTTATCTGGTAGAAATCTTACTTTGCATATAGTATCATATGCTATGTTACCTACAACCAGAAGTTTCATCATTTTTCCCTTTACCCCACGGTGGAAAACATGAAATTGAAATATTTTAACATTTAAAAAATTTAGGAAATAAAGTATTTATCAATGAAACTTTTTGACTGTGGAGGTGTAATGTAGCTTACTACTATTAAAACTATGGAGGATATTAAAAGTGCTATTATAGCTGGTAAGAAACCAAAAGTTGGAAGTATATTCATCTCTAGCAGGAAAATAGATAGCTCACCTGCCAAAATACTTGCTATACATCCATATTTTGTTGCTCTTTTCCAGTAGAGAGCAGAAATTGTGGTGGGTGCTAATACAACTAGTCCTGAAAATGTTGTTTTCACCAGGGTTCCCATTATTCCCTCATGTGGATTGTAACCAAACAATATAAAAACTATTGCAAAAGCAGAAAGAACTATGATAAATATTTTACCCATGATCACATCTGATTTATACTTTTTTGAAAAAATATCTCGAGATAGCATTGTTGAGAGAGAGAACAGTTGTGAATCCGCTGTTGACATCAGAGCTGCAAGGGCGCCAATCATGACAAACCCAAATACCCATGTTGGAGCAAATTTCGCAACCATCAAAGGTAACACCATATCCTCTGATCCAGAGGATATTTGGAGGTTGACACCATTTGCCCAAACACCCATTAGAACTGGTATGAAAAAGAGTATGCTAACTACAATTGGATAAGATATCATTGAATATTTCAATGATCTCTGATCTTTTGCTGTATAAAATCTACTAAAAATCTGAGGAAACATCGGATCACAAAACAGCCAGAGAAGCATAAATGAAAACCATATCTGGGGTGTAAAAAAATTATCTGCGCCAGGTCTGCTGAAAAGAGATGGATTCACATTATATGCCAAATGGTTGGCATTCTCAAATCCGCCAAGTCCCATTGTGACAAAAACAGCTGCTAAAATCAGAGCAACTATCATTATCAAACCCTGCAAAACATCAGTCCAAGAACTGCCTCTCATCCCACCAAGAAAAATGTAAACAGTTATGATAATAATAGTGGCAACAGCTCCAATTTCTAAACTAATATCTGGTAACACGGTTTTGATGATATACCCAGCTCCAATAGCCTGAGTAGCAAGATATGGAATAGTAAAAATCACCATAACCGCTAAGAAAAGCCATTTGAGAAAAACACTTTGAAATCTATCACCTATAAGCTCAGGTGGTGTGATATATCCTCTTTTTTTACCTAACAACCATACTTTTCTACCTACAACGTAAAACATTATTGCCATCATAGCAGTGCCAAAACCCATTATACCATACTGACCAAAACCGCTTTTATATGCCTTTCCAGCGAATCCTAAAAACGTGAACGCAGAAAAATTGGTT
>QMSS01000159.1 GCA_003649715.1 Thermoplasmata archaeon | reverse complement strand
GTTCAAAGTGACCAATCTCCATGTTACCCCTTCTGAAGTGGATGTAGGAGATACCATTACAATATCAGTTGAGGTCGAGAATGTTGGAGATGGAAAGGGCGCATACACAGTTTCAGTTAATTGCGGTGGAGAGCGTTTAAATAAAGAAGTGACACTCGTCCCTCAGGAGAAAAAGGTCGTTTTCTTGGAATATACAGTATGCACAATTGAGGATTTTAAAATTGGTGTGGCAGGAGAACCTCTTGAGACGACTATTAAAGTTAAACGTGACAAACTTGAGGAAATTAAAACGATTCGTGTAGTGATTGAAGAATCTTATCCAGAGATAAAAAAAAGATTCTCATTAAGATCTTTCTATTACTACACCTGCAAAAAAACCTTAGAGTCTAAGGGATTCACTGTTGTTTCTGAAGAAGCTTCTCAGTATGATGCTACCTTATTTGTGGAGATTGAAGGTCATGCGTTGAGCACCCAGTATTCATCTAGTGGATCGACGCTTTATACACTGCCACAAACTTTATATACAGGTGCGAAGATAAACATTACTTTTTCTCTTTCAGTCCTCGACTGCGGTGTAATAAAGAAAGAGGAGTTCAGTGAGGAGAAATCCTGTCCTGAGACAGTGTATGTACATGTAAATGAAATTGGTTTTGCCACAGAATATACAAATCCTTCAGATGCTCCTTTTAAAGAGGTACACTGGGAACAGGATCTTATTGTATTTATTAATGATATATGGGGGAGATAATCTTGTGCCTAACTCCTTACTTTTTAGAGGACAAGAAATTACAAAAAGTATCTTTGATGAGACCAGAGGTGAAGAAATGAAAAAAATTATGAGTTTATTAATTTTTTGTATTTTTATACTTTATCCATTTTTAATTTCGCAGTTAAACTCTGAAAATACTCCCTCTATCTCATGGCAGCAGCCAAAAGAATTAGTGAATAGTGATGGTGAAGATGGATTATCAAGAATGTTGAAACTTGATAACGGAGAAATATGGTTAGTTTGGATGTCCAATCGAGAAGGTAATAATGAAATATATCTCAAAAAGCAACTCAATGATGGTAAATGGACTGATACTGTAAATCTAACAAACAATCCAAGCGATGATCGTATGCCCTTTTTGTTTCAGGATAATTCTGATTGTGTGTGGTTATTATGGACGACTAACAGAAAAGGAAATTTTGATATATACTATCAAATATACTCAAAGGGAAAATGGTCAACTCCAAAGCCTTTAACTTATTCTCATCATTGGGATGAGTATGCAACTGGGTGTTCTACTAATTCAGGACAGATATGGATCACATGGAACTCATATCAGTGTGGAAATGATGATATATATTATGTATATGGAGATGAAAAATCCTTAAAGGGTCCTGTTCGTGTAACAAAAGATAAAGCTGAAGATCGCTTTCCCTTTGTGTTTCAATCAAATGACGGAAAAATTTGGATATTTTGGTCTTCGGACAGAGATGGAAACTGGGAAATTTACTTTAAAAGGTACTCTCCGCCAAGAAGTCTTGAAACTAAAGAACCTGTAAGATTTACCTTCGATACCTCCATAGATTCGACACCTTATGTTATTCAAACTGAAGATAATCGCTTGTGGGTTTTTTGGACATCTAACAGGGATGGGGGGAGTATCTACTATAAATATTCAGATGATGGGGAACACTGGTCAACTCCTGAAAAATTGGGAAATATAAGAGGGTATATTCTTCCTTCAGCCGTTGAGACAGAAAATCGGGAGATATTCCTTGCATCTACAAGAAAAAGTGGAAATCATTATTCAGTTTATACAATATGTTCAGAGTTTAAAGAGAAGAGAGCAACTTTATTAATAAGCTCCAGTCCAAGTGCTTCAGTCTATATAAACAATAATTATAAAGGAGAAACTCCATTAGATCTGGAATTAGAGAGTGGAAAATATACGGTAAGAATAGAAAAAGAGAATTATGAGCCTTATACTGAAACTATAGAGTTGCATTCCGGAGAGAGCAAAAATTTATCTGTAGATCTGACCAGAATTACTCCTCCTCCCACTGCATCTACATCTACTGCTCCAACATATGCTCCTCCCACTACTGCAGTGAAATCTACAACCTTACCCCCTACTACCACATCTCCTCAAACAACTATGCAATCTACATCCGTCCCTACGCAATCCCGATCTCTTTTATATTTAGGAATCCCTATAATTGTAATATGCATTTTCGGAATTTATCTGATGACGAAAAGAAGATCTGAAAAAGAGCACATAAAGAAAATTAAAAAAGAAAAGCTTCCAGAAGATAAATTAAAAAAATCTAAAGAGATCTCACCAGAATTGCAGGAATTACTGCAAAAAAAGGAGGAGTGGAAGAAGAAGTTAGAAGAACTTAAAGGAGAAAAAGATAATCTTTTATCAAAAGGTATTATGACCAAAGAAGAATATCAAAAGAAATATGAGGAGATCATAGATAAATTAGTGGATATAGAGGATAAAATCATCAAAGAAAAAATGAAGAGGGGGAAGAAGAAATGAGCGAAAAAATGGATGAATTGTTACAAAAAAGAAAAAAGTGGAGAAAAAAATTAGAATACTATAAGAAAGGTTTTAAAGATGGTATTTTATCCCAAAGAGAGTACAATGAAAAGTATGAGGAGATCATGGATAAGCTCGTCGAGATAGAAGATAAAATTATTCAGGAAAAGATAAAGAGAGGAACAAAGCTAAAGGAACATAGAAATAAAACAGAAGACTTAAAAAAAGAGATTAAAATTTCAAAACAAGTCGTAACAAAAGATCAATCGAAAACTAAAAATAAAAGATCTATTGCTATATTGGCACTTATTATTATTGTTGGAGGGATTATTGGAGGCTCATATCTTCTTTGGCCTGTGAGAGAGAAGATAACTCCATCTCAAGATACTGAACGTCTTTTAACAACTACAATAGTACCAACCACTACAGCAGCTCCCACAACTGAAAAACCAGCAGGACCAACAGAAGTAAAGAACCAGGATACAATTGTTAAATATACAATCGGTGACGCCAGGAGTCTAGATCCAGCGGATGCATACGATGATTTCTCTTGGGAAATAATAAACAACGTATATGATAGACTTGTGACATACCATGGTGCAGATACCACAAAATTCTATCCTCAGCTGGCTACAGAGTGGAGCGTCTCAGATGACGGAAAGACATGGACATTCCATCTGAGAAAGGGAGTAAAGTTCTCAAATGGAAATGATTTCACTGCAGATGACGTTGTTTACTCCTTCGATAGAGTATTGATAATG
>QMSS01000158.1 GCA_003649715.1 Thermoplasmata archaeon | reverse complement strand
GTGTCTGATCCTGATGGTGACACAATGGATGTCAGGTTTTATAATGCTAGTAATGATCAGCTAATTGGAACAGCATATAATATTCCAAATGGAGGAAAGGCATCTATTGTATGGTCTGATCTAAGTTTTTATACTGAGTATAGATGGTATGTTGTTGCAGATGATGGAAATGGTGGGACAACAAGATCATCTACATGGAGTTTTACCACAAGACCTGGCAGGATATGGGTGGAGCTGCAAAACAATAATCCTGTTTCTGGTGAGACTATAGATTATACAACTGTTACATTCAACTGGACTGCTACTCCAGTCAGTCCACCTGATCTGAACTATTCATACTGCTTAGAGGGATATGAGCCAATAAAATCTCCATGGTCAAATAGAACTAGTAAAACATATTTTGATCTTCCAGATGGAAACTATGTGTTTAAGGTATGGGCAAAAACACCTGATGGACGCATATCTGATCCAACGGTCTGCTCATTCAGTATCATAGAGGGATACACATATAATGAAGCTGCAGATGGAGATGAAGCTGGGGCTAGTTACCAATGCACCTATAGTTTTGGTCGTAACATAGCGGGTACAATGCGTATAGATATGGTAGGACCCGACTCAAAAAAAAGAATCTATATCTTTGATCTGGGATTGATAGAATACAAACTATCCTCTGTTTCTGGAACATCTAAGATTGTGCTGGAAAACAATGGTATTCTATCAGTTACTGGAAATACAGGGTATGTTAAAAGAGGACCGGTTTTTTCTGTGTCTAACAATTTAATCACTTTCAGGGTAATGCAGATAAGAAATCTTGGGATGTATAGAGGTTTTTCTGGAAACACCCTGATGGGGATATATCTGCAGGAGAACTATGTCCGTGAGATGCTGACCAATGTAACATATTTCAAGGTGAAGATCTATGGTAGGTACTCTGATATATGGCTGGATTATTTTAAAGATGTATATAGTTTTGAGGAGGATCCATGGGATCCAACAGGGCATACACTCTATTATCCTATAGATGGTTCTTTCAAGATGCTGGTTACACAGTCTATGTGCAAGGTTAGCTTAGCTGCAAACAGGTAATATAGAAAATATGTCTTATTTGAGGAGCCGCTTCAAAGTCCCTTTTTTCACCACATTTTTTAAATACATGATTCTGGATTATTATATCAGAAAAAGGATTTGTTTGGGATGGGGACTGCTGTAGGATGCGTCATTGTGAGAATGATTATGCTGTGTCTGAGATTCTAGGTGTCATATTTGTTCTTACTACTATGACAACAGCTATTAGCATGACTTTGTTTTGGGCTATCCCAAGTATGGATGAGGCAAAAGCAAATGAACGTGTGCAGAGTGTTATCAATCAGTTTAGGTTTTTGGATGATGCCGTCAATGATGTTATAGGACAGAGTGGAAATAGTAGCCACATAGTGAATCTTGCTGTTGACTCAGGTAAACTAGGCATAAGCGGTGTTGGGGATCGATTTGTTGTATACTATTCTTTATGGTATTCACAGGCAGGTAATTTTTCTTTTAATGTTTCTGGCATGGGTGATGCTGATAACAGAAAGTTTTGGTTAAACATCTCAGATAGACCATTGCTGTACAGTTTTTATATAAACATATCATATATTTATCTGAATGAGAATGAAAGGATAAACGTAGGCGGCAATCAAGGGGAGGACACTCCTATTATAAAGCCTATTACTACAAAAACTGATCTGGTTGATTTTGTTAGGATAGACATTATTTGTATGGCCCCTACACAGATAAGTTTGTTTGGTGGTGGATGGCATGGTAGTGATTATAAGGAGAGTATTGTAGGTAGGATCTGGCTTTCTGATTCTGGAGCAATCCATTTTGACACAGCCTCCTCCTCTGGGTCTCGCAGGGTTGTGTATGAAAACAATGGTGTGATATCTACAAAACAATCCAAGAAGCAACTAGATCTTAAACCCAGTTTTTATGATGGATATTTTGAGCATGCTAAAAAGGCGCATGAATATGAGCCT
Source organism: Thermoplasmata archaeon (assembly GCA_003649715.1). Lineage (GTDB taxonomy): Archaea > Thermoplasmatota > E2 > DHVEG-1 > DHVEG-1 > B82-G9. Next base: position 1,296 of record QMSS01000158.1, on the reverse strand, counting down.
AGTTGGTGGTTCCGTTATGGAAACCCATGCTATATGCAGTACATGCGTTTTATACAGCTTAGACCAGACTCAGATATTGTATCCAGCAGCGGAAGAGCTATTTATAAGATCATGGTAAAAAATAATTATTCAGTTATAGCTCATGAGACACGGATAGCTACACGTGGAGAGCAGGAGACCTCTCTTTATCTTCAGATATTTGGCGATAATGCCGATGTATGGCGTGAATATTTTAGATCAATATACTGTTCAGTAAAAGAGGTCTCTGAGAATACTCTTCGTTTTGTTAAAACGATTTACATTGTACTTGATTTTTCACGTTGCGATATAGGGCTAGAGAGATTAGGATGAGAAATATGTCTTTGATACATGATAGAAAAGGTGTTTCCCAAATACTGGGATATCTACTTTCTTTTTCAATAGCATTTATTGTGATGACCAGTAGTATCTTTATAGTAACGTCTATAATAGATGATAAAAAAAGAGATGTGGCTTCTCTTCAGGCTCAGATGCTTGCCAACCAGCTGGCTGATATAATTATAGAAGCTGCATCTGCGAAGCAGCAGGATATGGATTATCAAAAAAAAATGGATTTGCCGGATAAAATAGGTGGCAAAAGCTACTATGTGGATGTTACTAATGATAGTGTATATGTAAATACTACTGATGGGAGTGTAAGTAAAAAGGTTGTGTTCTACAATATATCTAGTCTAGTAGAGGGCATATATTCAAGACGGATCTATGTAGGTGGATCAAGGGAAATCAATGTTTATGTTAATCATTCTGAATATATATATCGGTTTGATTTTGGTACAGGAAATACCAGTAGTCATTCTCCAGTTGCAACAGGGTATTATATGGTTACCAACACATCTACCTCTGATATCTATTCTTGGTCTCCTGCATGGTATGATCCACATTATAAGTATAGGATTCCTATACGGATTAACAATAATTCTTCTAAGTATCTTAGGAATTATCTTGTCAGGATAACTCTTACTCCTGATAACTTTGATTATGAAAGGGCTTATGTGAATTTTATTTCTCCCTCAGAGATGGTATCTGATCTTGTTTTTGTGTATCAGCTTCCATCCTACAATACGCTGTATGTTAATCAATCCTACAATCCTGCTACACCAGGATGGGGTGTAACCCGTTTTAATAACATTCAAGATGCTATAGACAATGCATCTGCTGGTGATACAATCATTGTATACCGTGGTGTTTATAATGGTAGTCTTCTAGTGGATAAACCTTTGTCGTTGATTGGTGAGAGCAGAGAGGAAACTATTATTC
>QMSS01000157.1 GCA_003649715.1 Thermoplasmata archaeon | reverse complement strand
CCTCCTACTAGGTGCCACATCTATCATATATGAGGGAGCACCTGATTATCCGAAGCCTGATAGATGGTGGGAAATCATAGAAAAATATAATGTTACACTCCTCTACACATCACCTACTAGTGTTAGACTGGTTATGAGATATGGTGAAGAATGGCTCAAAAAACATGATCTAAGTTCTCTAAGGTTGCTTGGGTCTGTGGGAGAGCCTATAAACCCTGAAGCCTGGATCTGGTATTACAAATATATTGGTAATGAAAAATGCCAGATTATGGATACATGGTGGCAGACTGAGACAGGGCACTTCCTAATATCCCCTCTGCCTATCACTCCGTTGAAACCGGGTTCTGCCACAAAACCTCTGCCAGGTATATCTGCTGATGTCTACAATGAGGAGGGAAAACCAGTTCAGAACATGGGTGGGAATCTTGTGATTACACATCCATGGCCTGGCATGCTACGTGGCATATACAAAGCACCTGAGAGATACAAGAAAACATATTGGAGTAAATTCCCAAATGTGTATCTAGCTGGTGATGTAGCCCGTAAAGATGACGATGGTTATTTCTGGATACAAGGAAGAGCAGACGATGTCCTCAACGTATCCGGCCACAGAATAGGAAATTCTGAAGTAGAATCAGCACTGGTAAGCCATCCACTAGTGGCTGAGGCTGCTGTTATAGGTAAACCACATGAACTCAAAGGAGAAGCAATAACCGCTTATGTTGTTCTTAAAAAGGATGTTGAGCCAACCGAGGAGCTCAGAAAAGAGCTTAGAGAACATGTAGCAAAGGAGCTAGGAAAAATAGCAAGACCTGATGATATATGGTTTGTCTCTGATGTACCAAAGACACGTAGCGGGAAGATCATGCGTCGTATAATAAGAGCTAAAGCCTTGGGACAAGAAATAGGAGATATCTCAACACTTGCCAATCCTGAAGCTCTTGAAGAAATCAGCAAAGCAAAATAAAAAACATTCCCACCATAATTTTCACTCCAACTATATTTTCTTAATTAAACTTCCTTTCTTTTCTAATTTTTTAAAAATTTTGATCCAGTTGACCTAGTTAATTCAGATTTAGGTTATCGAGTCAAATGTAATATAAACAACTCTAAATTTTTTAGGATAAATGGTTATATAAATGCCTAGCAGATGTATTTCTTTGAATAAAAATACTCTACTGAAAAAAATTTCTTTCCATTCTCAGTTATCCCCAAAGATCTTCATGGAGACCTCTATAGGGAGATGATAAAGACAAATGAACGATAAAGATGTAGTGGATGGAATTGTGGAGCTTATCAGGAAGGCTGAGATCAGTCTCCCAGATGATGTAGTTACTGCTCTTAGACGTGCATGTGAAAATGAGGAAAAGATAGCTAGGATACAGCTTGAAACAATACTCAATAATGTAGAGATAGCGGAGAAAACCAAACGTCCCATGTGTCAAGATACTGGTATTCAAACTTTTTTTGTCAAAATTGGTTTAGACTTCCCCTATGTTAGTAGGTTAAGAAGCTGGATTATAGATGGTGTAAGAAAAGCTACGGAGGAGATACCTATACGTCCTAATACTGTTGATCCGTTTACTGGCAAAAACCATGGTGACAACACAGGTGATCATATTCCATATATAACCTGGGATTTTGTTGAGGGAGAAAATGTATGGATAACTGCCCTGCCTAAAGGTGGTGGTAGCGAGAATATGAGCAGACTCGGCATGCTTAAACCAGGTGTTGGAATTCAGGGTGTCAAAGATTTTGTGATTGACACAGTTATAAAAGCGGGTGGTAATCCTTGTCCACCTACCATTGTAGGTGTTGGTATTGGAGGAGGCGCAGATCTGGCGATGAAATTAGCCAAAACATCATTGCTGAGACCAGTTGGTATTAGACATAGTGATAGAAACATTGCCAAGTTAGAGATGGAGTTGATAGATAGGATTAACAGAAGTGGTATTGGTCCTATGGGCTTGGGCGGTAAAACAACTGTTTTAGATGTTCATGTTGAAAAGGCTCATAGACACCCTGCTAGTCTACCTGTGGGTGTTGTGATTCAGTGCTGGGCTAATAGGAGAGCTGAAATGATTATTTATCCAAATGGGAAATGGGAGGTGAAGTAACAATTGAAGTATCATTTCAAGACACCTCTTACTGATGTGGATGTGAGAAGATTACATGTGGAGGATATAGTCTATCTATCTGGATGTGTTTTCACTGCGAGAGATGAGGCTCATAGGAGATTACTTGATATAGATAAAAAGGACGTTCCCTTTGATCCGTCAAAGATGGGTTTATATCATTGTGGTCCACTTATGAAAAAAGATAGAACCGGATGGAAGGCAGTATCTGCAGGTCCTACTACTAGTAGCAGAATGGAGCTGTTTGAACATGATTTTATAAAGAAGTTTGGCGTAAAGATCATTGTTGGAAAGGGCGGCATGGGTGATAGAACTAGGGATGCGTTGCAGCGATACAAAGCAGTTTTCGTCTCTTTTACTGGAGGTGCTGGAGCATTGGCTGCAGATAAAATTGATAGTGTCAAAAATGTTTATTGGCTTGAAGAATTGGGTATGCCAGAAGCTGTCTGGGTGTTTACGGTTAAAAATTTTGGTCCACTGGTTGTAGCCATTGATTCCCATGGTAAATCAATATACTTCAGGGATATAGGCTAAAGAGTTAGATCTATTTTCCTCTTTCTGTTCAATGGGGTTAACTATAAAAACAAGGTATTCATTCCCCCATAGAAATAATGAAACAAAAGATACAGAAAGTATAGAAAAGGATAAATGATTTGAAGATAATGAGCTGATTTGCTCTAAAAAAATGAAAGCTTTGAAATGTGAAGCTTTGATGTTTATGTATATTGATTTATAAAAGTAGAAAAGAGTATGTTGTGGATAATAGTAGGCATTGCAGTCATTGTTTTTTTGGTTTTCCTCTCAGCTTTTTTTTCTTGTTCAGAAATGGCTTTTGTTTCCATTAACAGAGCAGTGGTTAGAGATAAAGCTAGCCGGGGTGATAGGAGAGCAAGGATTTTAGATGAATTATTGCAGAATCCTGACAATGTTATCAGTGCTATTGTTATTGGGAATAATCTGGTTAACATTTTTGCTGCTATCATAGCGGGTGCTGTTGCTACAGAGGTTTTTGGCAATATTGGCATTGGTATAGCCACCTTCGTGATGTTGCTAGTAGTCATAATATTTAGTGAGGTTACCCCAAAATCCCTTGGTATTAGGAATGAGGAACTTGCTCTTCGTGTTGCTCGCTCATTGTCTGTTATTACAAAAGTTTTTCATCCACTAGTGGTTTTGGTTATGTCTGTCTCCAATTTCTTG
>QMSS01000156.1 GCA_003649715.1 Thermoplasmata archaeon | reverse complement strand
TACCCATAGACAATGATGGTCTTACTACTAGAAAGATACATGTGTTAACCAGTATAACGCCGATAAAGCATGGAAAATTTCTTTGGAGGGATGATGATGTTGTTGCTGAGCTTCCATCAACAAGGTTTTCATATTACACCATGTCTGATGGATGGCCGAAGACTGGTTTGCTGAGAAAGATAAGATATTCAACTGGGGGTACTACGGTTTATGACTATGCATATTTTCATATAAATGCGAATGATCTGCTTCATCATTTTATTTCTGTTAGCAAGAAACAGGTTTATGATAGTTATTGGGAGGTCCATGCTCATCTTGCATCTGAAACTACATACACGTATGATACCACGGCTATGGAGTTGGATTGGGAGAGCAGCTGGAAAAATCCTTCTTTAGTGTTTGGTAAAGCAAGTGTGAGTATCACAAGTGAGACTTCAAACATGGTTGAGTACGGGTTTTTTACTCCGTCAGAGAACAATGTTTTGAAGGGAACAGTGAAATGGAAAAATCAGACTGATGGTTCAACGATTATCAGAGATGAATATCGCTACGCGCCGAACAACCAGAGTATCTATAATACGGGTGTTGGAGGAAATGTTTATTGTAAAAAACATGTGATGTCGGTATCAAAAAAATTTTATAATGGCAACACGGAGCCTGATTTGATTACCGCGGTGCATTATACTGATTTCAACTCCTATTGTCTACCAGAGACAATAGAGTACTATGGAGATACTTCTTATCTTGGGGATGAGAAAAGAGTTGAGATTGAATATTGGAGTAATCCTAGTCTGAATATTTTGGGTAAGAAAAGCGAGGAAAGAATTTATGATTCATTGCTTGATGGAAACTTGTTGTCCAGGACAGTGTATACATATTATGAAAACACTGGTTTTCCGAAGGAGACTAAAAGATATAAGTTGGAGACAGGTGAAGTTTTCACAGCAAGCAACACCTATTATTCTAATGGTAATCTTAAAACAGTTACAGATGCAAAAGGTCATACAACAAGGTTTTATTATGACAGCGATGGTTTGTTCCTTAGGAAAAAGAAAAATGCAAACAATGTCATTGAATGGGTTAAAAACTATACTGCCTTTGGTTTACTAAAAAATATTACTGATGCAAATGGTGCACGTATAGAATACACATATGATAGTTTTGGTAGAACGCAGATGATACAGTGGGATGACCAGGATGAGGGTGATCTCTATGTTTTGTACAACTATTATGATTTCAGGATACCTCGTGCTGTTGAGGTTGTAGAAAAAATATATAGCAGTGAGTATAAGAGAGAAAAATATTTTTATGATGGACTTGGCCGTCTAGTTGAGGTGCAGAGAAGGAAGAATCTAGAAAATGTTCCCCCGGGATATGGTTCTAAGGAGGATTGGGGTGTTGAGGAGTGTCCATCAGCTGGTATTGTTTATTTTGGAAGCAGTGATTGTAATGGCGGCTGTACTGCTGATGGCTGTCAGTGTATATCCTTCCCAGGTAACCTAAATGGATATGCAGTTTCTTATTGTACACGAGCTGGTAGAACCATCGGCCAGTTTGCAAACTATTATGACTTATTTGAAGAAAATTCTAATTATTATGGTATTAGTCCGAGGAATGCTGTTGGTAACCCCTATTTTCTGTCTCTTATTGTAAGTCAGGGAACTGGATTGTTGCAGGAACCTGCTCCTGTACTATCTCGTGTTTATGCAAAAAATATTTATATTAAAACGGGAGATCCGGGGGTTCCATCTTGGGTTGCTGATGATTTATGTAAAACAGGAGATTTTTCTCCAGATACGTTTTCTTTTGTTGAGACAATACCTGATCAGGCGGAGAACTGTTATGTCACTCAGATCCCATATTCTGGTCTCTATTTGCATTATGTTGATTGTTGTGAGCCTGGTCAGATATTTAACCCAAGTACTGGGGAATGTGAGTATGACAATGGCGGGGGCGGTCTTAATTTTGATGTGACTCTTCAGGCTGATCCATCAGAGGGTACTGCGCCTCTTCAGAATGTTGATTTGATAGCGCATGTGCAGGATACAAATGGGGATTTAGCTGCTATGGAGCCGGATATAACATACAAGTTTGACTGTGAATATGATGGCATGTATGAGTTTGAGGTTACATTGCCATATTCTTCAGATAATCTGATTTATCATGCTCAGGGTATATGTAGTTATGATGAGGAGGTTTATAATCCTCGTGTTAGCGTGCTGATAGAAGGAATTCAGAGGAGTGCTACAACAGTTGTTTATGCCCGTCCTGAGACACCTCCGTCTTTCTGTGAGAACAGCTGCAATCCATATAATTATCCGCAGTGTGATGAAGATGGAAATCTGATATTGTGTATAAACACTGATGATGATACCTGTTATGAGGAGTATGTTCTTACCAGCGGATGCAGTCCATCTGAAACCATAGTTAGCTACATTAGCTACAACGAGTTTGGACTTAAAAAGAATGAATCTAAACCTGTGCTGTCCAGCGGTCCATATGGGGAGTATATAGATCCATCGATGGAATGGTCCAATGTAGATACCGTTGAGTACACCTATGATGGTCTGAAAAGACAGGTATCTGTGAAAAACTATGATGACACATCTGTGAGATATGAGTATGGCGTGTCGATGGATGATCATTTAGAATGGAAAAAAGTTGTTGATGAAAATGGACATGCCACAACATATTATTATGATGCATACAACAGGCTTGTGAAGGTCAAAGATGCTACTGGTAATGAGACAACATATGAGTATGATGCTCTTGGTAATCTCATAAAGACTAATCTACCTAGTGGTGGTGTTATTAGAAAATGGTTTAACTCGTTGGGTCAGCTGACTGCTGAGGAACATCTAGACACGGGTATATCACGTTTCTGGTATGATGAGAATGGAAACATCAAATATAGTATTGATGCTGTGGGTAATGTGAAAACCTTTGACTATGATGTTTTGGATAGAGTAGTTGAGGTTCATTATGCCAACAAAAACAATACACACTATTATTATGATTGTTGTGAAAACGGTGTTGGTAGACTATGTGGTGTTGAATATGAAGGGGGGTCTGTGGAGTTCAGCTATGACAACCGCGGGAGAATAACAGACGTGACAAAAACCATAGACGGCGAATCTTATACTTTTAGCTATGAGTATTATGATAGTGATATGCTTAGAAGCACTACTGATGTTTTTGATAAACAGCTGTTTTATAGCTATGATGTTCTCGGTAGACTTCGAAATGTTGATTATAATGAGCTGGATCTATTTTCATTTACTTATTATCCATCATCGACTCTTCAGAGTATAGAATATGGTAATGGTGGCACAAATGATTATTATTATGATGTGAGAGATAGACTTACAGCACTGGTT
>QMSS01000155.1 GCA_003649715.1 Thermoplasmata archaeon | reverse complement strand
TTCCTTATCTTTATCATCTGCAAAAGCAATAGTTAAAGATTCATTATCTCCATCATTATTTTCGGTAAAATCTATTGCATTCCCTGCAACTGCTTTCCCGTTAAGAAAACCTGGAGTACTATCATTGGCTGATACAAGCACGGCAGAGCCCGATAAAGCTGCAACAGCAGAAAAAAGCTCAGCTATATCACCATTGATTTTAGTAAGAATTGCATTTAAAACCGAATCTGTCCCGATTACCGTGTCTTGAGACATAAGTATCCTCCACCGCCATTAATAACTCAATCCTCTATATCTAATAATTTGCTCATTAAGATATAATGGATATCCGGCCAATATTATATTGTGTATCCTTATTTGAATACTCCGTGCGTTTATATTTACATCTTCCCACAGGGGGTTCTCTTTTCTTGTGGATGTAGTGTCAACTAAAAATATAGCATCCTCAACATCCATAATCATATCATCTATCGTAAGCCTATCGTCAGGAACCAAAATTTTTGTAAGTGTATATTCTGCCGTACCTTGAAATTCATCCTTATAAAATGAAATATCTACCGATGCACCACCCTTACTAAAAAGATTAATCTGGTATTTATCAAGATTTGAATGAGACATAGGAAACATAAAGTATGGACTAACGATATCGAAATATATTTTTTCGGTTGTTAAATCTTTATATTCTGAATCATCTACCTTATAAATATATCCATCAGTACCACCAAACATAAACTCATTATTTAAAATGCCAAAACAAGTAGGAACTAATACATTTCTAATAATTACTCCTGTAGTATCAGGATCACCTGACTCATCTCTTATATATACAGTATTATATCCAAGACCATCGTTATCCCCATAATCCCATTGATGATCCTCAAGGCTACCAACAATACCTTCGGTTATTTTCTTGTTATCTAAAGTTATATAATCTGGTTGATCAGATATAGAAGGATTTCCACCAGCAGCTAGTTCACAATAATATTCATTTGTTCCGTTATCTGACTTTGTCCACTTATAAGTACTAGTACTATAAAGTCCTTTACAAAATTCATATTCAGAACAAGGATATCTTAACCCAGTCTCAGCTATATTTTGCACTGGATTTTTTGTATTAAACACTAAAACCCTATGATGTCCTGGCATATAAAGCCAGTATTGACCATCTTTAGGATAATAACCTGCAATAGCACTATCGGACCAATAATCAACTATTCTATCTTCAACAGGATCTGAGTATGAGAATGTTCTTACATCTCCATATTCCTGAACACCTGAGAGTGTATCAACCCCATTCCTATTTGCTACCCATAGATCGTTTACAGTATTCTGAATGGTTTTAGGAAGTGTCCATGCTTTTTGATATAACTGCGATATTACATATGCAGAAGGAGAGGAACCGACTAGCTGACTTAAATATGGCTGAGATTCCTTGCCATAAACATACAAATTCTTAAAAAGAACTGCTAGTCCACCTACAGGAAAATTATTAGAATCTTCATCGTTTGCCCCGACATATCCGCCACCGTCAGGAGTTGACCAATCAAGCTGACTTAGATTTCCGAACCAAACATATCCTGGATTATCAGGATCTCCTGCTACAAAAATTCTCCCATCTAATACTGCCCCAAAACTTGCCTTAGGTGGCTTTCCTGGACGTAACGACATGAGACAATCTTTAGTAGAGTCAGTATACCACCATCCATCATAATGATATGCAGAGCCACCGGAAGTAACCGTGCTATAATAAACATAAACATAATTATCAGATGCTTTTTTCTGAACGCAATCTCCTCCAGTTGTTTCCGCGGCGCTATATCCTGACGTATCATTAATAGCAAAATGATCATCGTCAATAACGGCAGATACTGTTTGACTTGTTCCATTAAGTTCTGTCATCTCAGTCAGATCAAAAAACGCAACAACATCACCTACCGAATATCCATGGTCCACACAATCAACAACCCCAGGATTAGCCTTAGAAATAGCAGTTAGATTTTTTACATCTCCATCTGAATTATCAAATTCTACAGAACAGTAATAATTCGTCTCTGGCGACATTTCAGTTGTAATGTCATCCTCTGTAAAGGTTACACTATATTTTGTTGCAACCCCTGTTAATTCCGATGCATCGGCTATAAATTCTGTCGTAGCTATAGCATTACCAAGTACGGTAAGGTCATCAACATCTGCTTCACGAATTACAACGTTAATACTTCCAGTGGGACGACCTTCTTTCGCCAAATATGCTGACACAGTGGTGGGGGGGATAGTATATCCAGAATCCCAGCTTTGAGTTCTGAAAAGTTGAGCTACTTTAGAATTTACCCCATTGCCAAGCTGAAAAGAGCCATTATTCTCTCCTGAACTTTTATCAAATTGATAGCCTGATGTTCCAGTTCCATCATCATATGCTATCTTAATAGTTAAGCTATCGTCAAGATATTTGATATAACTTCCGTCTAACAATACTGCATATCCATTATATGCAATTATTTCTGCTTCGCCCTTAAGTGTACCTATAAGCACAGGAGTTGTGCCATTTATATAATATAATTTATAATCAGCATCAGAAACCAGTTGATATGTAGTAGAACCTATTGGAACATCTGCTATTGATTTAGGGACACCAATAGAGGTATCTGTGTAGCGTACTACTGCTGGCCTAGTTTCTAGTCCTCCTTTGTTTATCTTCCAATTAACGCACCTTGCCATTTCAGTTGTTGCAATCTGAAAAGCAGGCAAAGCAGTATTAAGCCCATGCGGAAAACCGTTAAGAAATATAGTTTTCGACTGCTGCGTAATGAGAGATGAATCTCTTACACGTGCTTGGGCAGGCCAGACTATCATTTATATGGCCTCCCAGTTGTTCTTGGTATATGACGACGTGATATGATATTAGACATCACGGCATCTCTCAAGCTATCATATATAGCGCTTTCAGGTAAAGCATTTATTTCATTACGAGTTTTGGCAATTAATACAATAAGTTGTGTTAAAGTATTATTGAATAAATCGCTATATGGCATACTATCAGTTAAGGCTAAATCAGCATGCTTTGTATAGTAAAAGAGTGTTAACGAATAATCTTGATCAGCAGAGCAATTAAACATTAAATTCGCGTTAGCTAAAGCATAAGCCCATGGTTGATTGCTCGTTGAAGATACTTGCAACTCTTCATATATGTAAGATAAATCTTTTTTATCTAATTCAGTTGTATCTATCCATAGACTCTCAATATCAAGAAATGTTGACGGAAGAGCTACAGAGCTATTACCGCTAGAAAGGGTAAGACTTGTATCTTTTGTTAAAGATAGATCACTTTTATTTGCTGCAAGTATAAGATCAAGATTAAATATACCGTCATTATTGAGATATGATAAAAGTTCATCATCAGTATATGGTGTTGAGTTGACTGATCTTA
>QMSS01000154.1 GCA_003649715.1 Thermoplasmata archaeon | reverse complement strand
GTCAAGGCTCAAAAAGGTTCTGGAAACGTTTTCCTTTCAATGCTTCAAAGGAAAGTGTTGAAAGTTGGATAAAAGCGTTTGTAACACTCTATAATATGGAGGTGAGAATTTCTTGACAGTGTCAATATCATTTTATCAGTGTTGCCCGTAAATTAGATTTTTCAGGAGAGAGCCCATATCGTTTTTATAGGACACAAAAACGGGATGGACATCTCTCTTAACCGTGATTAAAAGACAATCATAAAAAAGTGACGATGCACCCATTCCGTTTGAGTCCGGGATGGGATGTATAAGATGAAGAATAGGAAGAAAAGTAAGTATAGTGGTAAGAAATATAAGAGATATAGGAAGGGTTTTTGGAGAAGATACAAAGGGCAGAGAAAATGGAAATATTCTCGTTGTATCCTTGAGATGAAATACCTTTTAGATGATAAACCAGATCCATATACAGTTCGTCTACCGCATACCGTTGGAAGACCTCCAGCAAACCCAAAGAATATTCTGATATTCCTGATGTTCAAACAACTGTTCTGCTTATCCTACATAGACACTGAGAGTTTTCTCTTGTGGATGTGTGGAGAGAAAACCTGGTTAATGGAAACAGTTCCTGATGCCAATACGGCTCAGGATCATATCAGCGATATTCCTCTATCATATCTTGAAGGTATGCTAAGAGAAACTATCCGTTGTCTGAATGATAATGATGTGACGATTATCATCGATGCAACGGGACTGTCGCTGAATCAATATGGAGATGGGTAACTGTTAGAAATGGGAAGAAAAAGACAAAGAAGAAGTTTATCAAGATCCATCTAGCTGTTGACAAGGATAGTGGAAAGATCCTTGTTGGCATCTGTTCGAAGGGTTGGAAGCATGAACATAAGTTTGGCGTACAGCTTGTGAAATCGCTCAGAGGATATTTGTTAAAACATGGTAAGACCATAAAAGCTGAACTGCTTGACTCTGGATATCTCTCCAGGGAGATGACTGATGAAATCGAGAAATCCAATGCTAAGCCGTACATAAAAATGAAGAAGAACTCTACTACGCAATCCAAGGGGAGTCCTTCATGGAGACGAAACATCCGGTTTCAAAAAGACCAACCAGATGAATTCATGAAAGAATATTGCTACCGGGTGGTGATCGAAGGAATTATTTCTGCTCTGAAGAAAATGTTTGGTTCTGTGATTTCTTCAAAGAAGAGACACCATCAGAATGTGGAGGTATTATGCAGGCTTGTATTGTGGAATTGTATACACTAAAACAGGAGGAAAAATGAATTTACGGGGGCAACACTCATTTTATCACAAAAATTATATACCATTACCTATTAATATATAAATATTGGCCAATATATTCATATATATTGGGGAGTATTTGGGGGTTGTAGGTACAAAAGAAGAGGTGAAAGTTTTAGATGAAAAAAGGTATTATTTTGTGTGTAGCCCTGATTTTGTTATATTCTAATATGGCTTCTTTTATGGTGTATGCCAAGGATGATTCTTTTGCATCTATGATAACAGCTGGTTTTGTTTCTGAGAGTCAAAATCAAAAGGATGTAAATGGGAATTCATCTGCCTCTACTGATGGTGGGGGATATACTTGGGATGTGTTGAACAACGAACCAGAGATTAATATAACATATCCGGAGAAGGGGTATGCATATTTGTTTAATCTTAGGCCAATTAGAGTTCCGATATTTTTGAGAAGTGCATTGGTGGTAAGCAGCAGTCTAAGAGTAGAGGCTGAGATAAAAGGAGATAAGGTTGTTCATCATGTAAAATTTGTTGCTAAGCAAAGGTTTACAGGAGAAGAGAGGATTCGATGGGATTATAGAACAAGTGATGGCATCTCCTGTAGTTTTGATCTGTTAACAGGTAGATATACTGTCACTGTTGTTGCGTATGATGAATATGATAATGAGGTGGCTAGCAGCTCAATCAAGGTGTTTTTTATAAAAATGGGTAGAGATGATTTTGGAGTATGGATACATACTAGATATAATGGTGGTGAGACACATTCTGTTTCACTTAATATTGGGCTGCTAGAATTTATGTCTATGTTGAATACAGGTGTTGCTAAAAAATATAGGGTTACTATGCAGAGTTATAGGGACACGACTATTAACCTACGTTTTGCAAAGACTAGTATTTTGAATAACACAGAGAGTGTGGTAGAGACTGATTTTAGTGTTGATACAGCATGTGATACGAGTAAAGATTATGAGGTATATTTGGAGATTAAATTTCCATTTGGTTTATTGAATGGAGAGCAGACTGGTGATTCTAAACCATATTTTGATGTGAGAGTTGGATATAATTGTTCGTCGCCTGAGCAGGTTTATGGTCCCAATGCAGTAAATACAACTTTTTTCTTTGGGCGTAGTAGTATTGTGGATCCACGTGTTTTTAGAATGCATGTGAGGCCTAACAATCTTGAAAGTGGATCTAGACTGACATTGTTTTCCAGCTACTCTGCTATCGATGAGGTGGGTGATGAGGTTTTCTATCGCATGTTTTCAGTTGATTTTGAGCCCGCTACAGAATTGACTATAACCTCTGTTTTGAGAGAGGGAAAGATAAGATATGATTTTGGTGATAGCGCAGGTGTGAGGACAAGAATCACATTTAGAGCAGCTGGTGGTATACTGGATGATATAAAGCAGAGTTTTACTGTTGATCCACTACCCAGTTACATGTCGTTTGATCTAACATTGCTGGGTCAGAAATCATTCAAATACGAGAGTGATATGGAATATTCTGTAACATATTCACTGGATTCATTACAGAATGGTAATATCGTTACATTTGAGATTCATAGTCTCCCTAGATACATAAATGCTACTTGGGGTTTGGATTTATCAGATAGTCTATCACCATCAAGTTTTGTTGATATCAACATGTCATCTGATGTTGAATGGATTGCATTGTATTTATGCGGTGTTGATAATCCATTTATGAGAATCGAAGGTTTTCCGAAAAAGCTGAGAGTGGAGAGCTCTGTTGATATTCCACATGGTAGTGGAAACATAACATTTTTCCGAGAAATGGATGATAGTAGAGTTGTCAATGTTTCTATTATATTTGATGATTTGATTATGACAAACACCTTTGAGTTGAAAAACAGTTTTATGCAGTATGCGTGGAGCATAGATGTTTCCATGGGAAATGGATATGTTGCGGTTTCAAGGGATTCAGATAGTATCATGAGTCTGTCCACCTCTATTGATTTTGATGGATGGATGGTTAGTGGTGCAGCTGAGTTAAAAAACAGTTTTGTAAAACTGTCATGGGATGTCGACAGTATGGAGAGTTCTGGAAGTATCAGGTTGGAACGATCATCTGATGGAGGGGATCCAACTTTTTCAGCAGCAATCTCCCATGATGGATGGCGTTTCATGGACACATTTGAGTTGAAAAACACATATCTTGAAG
>QMSS01000153.1 GCA_003649715.1 Thermoplasmata archaeon | reverse complement strand
TCAGGGCATTCCATTTTTAATCAGACCATTTCTGGCGGGGTTTTAGATGACCCTTCTGGAGATGGAGTTTACACCGGAACTGCTTCTTCTGTTAAGCCTTTTATCTGCTTAAGTGGGAACGAGTGGACTGACCCCAACGGAGATACCTACTACAACGGGTTATCTTTAGACCCCTCGCCTGAAAACTTTAAGACAGCTTATGAATTATTAACCAGAACCAATGCAAAGACAGAGTCCGGCGCACCGGCGGTGATAAGGCCTGACGTTTTGGTCTGTGCCAACACCAAAGACGCTCTTCTCTGGAAGCAGATATTAGAGTCAGAAAAGCTTGCAGGGACAAACTTAAACGATGTAAACGTGCTTCGGAATTTAATTAACAACATCATAGCTAATCCTTTCTTGAATTCAGCCTTTGCAAGCGCCAGGGCATGGGCTATTATGCAGTCAAAGAAATCGATAAAAATCTACCACCGTGTAGAGCCTGAATTTGATTTCTTTGAGGACAAAAAGTCCAATACCTTCTACGGCAGGATAAGGATGAGGATAGGCTCAAATGTAGTAAATGTAAAATACACCGTAGGAAGCAATTTCCCAACATCATAGTAATATGGGGATATTTGGTCATCCAATAGGCAAATGTGATAGATGCGGCGCAAACGGCCTCAAACTCTACGAATATGAGGGCAAGGACGTCTGCGCCGCTTGCCTACAGATTTTGAAAGATTATGCCGATGTTCCCGCAATTGAGGAAAAATATAAGGTAATTCACAACGTGATAAAGCACGCAGACAAAAACTATCCATACCCATAAAAAGGAGGGAGTATGGCTCTACCAAAACCTAAACAAAAAAAACAATTGCCTAAAAAGAAAGAGGAAATTTTTCAAACCAGCGATAACAATTTAGTAGCACAACTGGTGGAAAAAGGCTTTCATGTAGTAGACCAAAAGCCTATAGGCGGGAAAATGGTCTATACATTCGCAGAGCCCAAATCATTAATTGAAAAGGCCTAAAAAGGAGGCAAAGCTATGAAAAATAGAGTCATTCTGGGCTTGGTGATATTCCTTGCCTTGAGCTTAGTGTTCTGGAAAATCACTTCTGTTAAATCAGAGCCAACAGACCAAGCTACTCTTGGCTGGGATTACGCCAATAACACCGATACTTGGCGAGTGGATTCTTCAGGAAACTTTATCCCTGGAACAGACGATAATGTAAGCATTGGAAGCTCGTCCAAACAAGTTAAAAATCTCTATATTGATGGAACTGCTTATCTTGACGGTCTCCAGCTTGATGGGGCAAGCCCTATTGAATTTGAAGGCGATACAGCCGATGCGTATGAAACAACCATCTCTGTGACTGACCCAACAGCTGACAGGACAATAACTCTTCCTAATGCTACAGGAACGGTCCTGTTAAACACAGACATAGGGAATCAGGTCTTATCAGGGGCTTCGCCTTTAGTTTTTGAGGGGGATACAGCGGATGATTACGAAACAACTGTTGCAGTCACCGACCCAACCGCAGATAGAACAGTCACCATTCCTGACGCAGATGTGAATTTAGGCGCTATCTCAAATAGTTTGCTTGCTTCGCCTAACTCTTACTTCACAATAGCCCTTACGCATGATGGGCAAGAAACTGCCACAGTAGACCCAGTTTTTACATTTCAAATGCCCTTTGCAGCTACGCTGGTAGAGGTAAGCGCTTGTGCCAGAGATATTGATACTGCTGATGGGGATGAAACCTATACTATTGATGTGGAAGAAGCAGGAACATCAGTATTAAGTAGTGCCGTTTCCATTACAGCAGACAATACTCCAGTAGTCGGCACAGTTAGCGACGATGCTATTGCTGACGATGCTAAAGTAGAAGTTGTTTTGACCTTAGGGGGGACTACTCCGGCAATTGATGATTTAACGGTGCTTTTAACTTTTAAAGTTGCGCACACTAACTAATTTTGATTTGGGGAGGATTGCTGGTCCTCCCCTTATTTTTTTAAGGAGGAGAATATGGGGAAACTCTTTATATTAAAAAAACAAGGCTCTCAGAATTTGAATAGCGCCGCCTTATCCCTTACTACTGCTTTTAATAAAGACTGGCAGTTTACAGAAGTAAGAATCCACTTTAGTGGAGCTGTTACTCAAACTGTAACTATTAGCGTTGATGATGGTTCAGGCTCAAATTATGATACTGTGTTAAAAACTGAGGATTTATCTGGCGAGACTGATTTTACTTGGATACCTGGCGAGAAGGTGCTTTTAAAAGAAGGGGATGAGATAAAGGTAGCATGCACTAATTCAGGCTCTCCAGCAGTTATAGCTTATGCAACTATTATAGGGCATGAAGTATAAAAGGAGGATACATGGCCAGAGAATCAAAGCTTAAGAAATTGGAGAATAAAATAAAACTTGCAGCACAACGACTGGTTAGCTACTCAGAGACTATAAAAAAATACGAGAAGAAGATTAAAAAGCTTTTAAGCGAACAGAAGGTTCTTGAAGAGAAAATCCAATCTCAGCGGAGCTATTTGAAGAAAATAGAGGAAGAATCGTTGAAAAGAATACAAAAGGAGGCTGAGAAGCTAACCAAGCAAAGGGTAGCCCTTCTCAAGGAGCAAGAGAGGAATGAGAGAGTTCTTGAAAAAATCATAGACTCTCAAAAAGCGTTGATAGAAAAGAGAAAAGAAGTAGAGTCTTACGTTAAAACTCAAAACCAAAACCTTCAAAAACTTGCCGCCTCTTTAAAAGACAAAGAATCTGCATTGTTAGGAAAAGAGAAAGAATTAATTTCTAAAGACAGGCAGCTCGTTGAAAGAGAAATGAATATAGAAAAAAAAGAGGAGAGGGTATTGGAATTTTTAAAGGATTCTGAGGCTAAAAAGAAAGACATAGAAAAAGCCCTTTCTGCGTTAGAACAACAAGAGCAATTATTAGACAAACAGCAAAAAGAATTAAGCAAAGTTAGGACTCAGCTTAACCAGCAACAGAGCATTATTAATCAAAAAATCAATGAAATTGAGAAGAAAGAAGAAGAATTAAGAAATTTAGCGAATAATCTTAATAATAAAGAAAAGGAATTGCAGAGAAAAGAATCTGAGATTAGGGAAAAGGGGGCAGAGCTGACTCTCCGGGAGAAAGAAATAATATTAAGGGAACAAAGGATAAAGAAGCTAATAAAAGAGAGAGATTTGGAAGAGAAAATAAAGGCATTATCCAGGTGAAAAAAGTTATTTTCTTTTTTCTTTTCTTATTTTTGCTTTTAGATACAGAGGGGGGTGGACTTTATATTGATGGAAGGGAACATATATCAGCAGATGTATTGACCTTTCGGGGGATGTCAAAGCCTTCCGACTCTAAATCTAATCAAGCCCGAATTTATTTTGATGATATAGACCTTACCCTAAAAATATCCAGGGATAATTCTGCTTATTACGATATTCTTGATTCAGGCAG
>QMSS01000152.1 GCA_003649715.1 Thermoplasmata archaeon | reverse complement strand
TGTTCCTTTTAATTGTTTTTTTGCCCATTCTCCTTTTTTCATTGTTGAATCAGCAATGTTGATTTTTCTTGATAATGCTAGCATATGTGCTATTGCTAGTTCTGCTACACTCGCTGTTGCCCCTGTCGGTGCATTTACAACTGGTATTTTGCATTTTGCTGCTGTTTCTATATCTATGTTGTCTACGCCGATCCCTGCTCTGCCTATTACTTTTAGGTTTCCTTTTGCCCCTGTGTTTATAACTTCTGCGGTTACTTTGGTTCTGCTTCTGACCATTAACGCATCATACTTAGATATTTCTTTTAGAAGTGTTTCTGCATCCATCTCATCGTAGGTTATTTCATGTCCTGCTTTTTTAAAAACCTGTAGAGCTTCATCTGCTGTTTTATCTGTTACTAGTATTTTCATAATTTTAATCCTCCAAGAAACTGGTAATATAAAGGGTATAAAAATGTTTATGCTAGGTGATCTAGTCTGAAATATATGCCTGGGTATTCTGCTTCTTCGCCTAATTCTTCTTCTATCCTCAGCAGCTGGTTGTATTTTGCGTTCCTGTCGCTACGTGCTGGTGCACCAGTTTTGATTTGCCCTGCACTTGTTCCAACTACTAGATCTGCGATGAAGTTGTCCTCTGTTTCACCGCTACGATGACTTACAACAGCGGTCCAGCCATGATCATGTGCCATTTTGATAGCGTTAAGGGTTTCTGTTACTGTCCCTATTTGATTGAGTTTTATTAATACAGAGTTTGCTGCGTTCATTTCTATCCCTTTTTGTATTCTTTTGGTATTTGTAACAAAGATATCGTCACCGACTATCTGGATTTTTGTACCAAGTTTTTTTGTTAGTTCAACCCATGCTTCCCAGTCATCTTCAGCTAATCCATCCTCCAGGCTGATAATAGGGTATTTTTCACACAAATCTACGTAGAACTCAACTAGCTCTCCTCCTGTGTAGGATCTATCGCCGATTTTGTATATTCCATCATAGAAAAACTCGCTAGCTGCAGGGTCAAGAGCGATTTTTATAAGACCTTCATAACCTGCATTTTCTACTGCTTGAAGCATTAACTCAAGTCTATCATATACATTTGTTATTTGAGCTGGTGCGAAACCGCCTTCATCACCGATTAAATTTGCACCAGCACCATATTTGTTTTTTAAAAGTTTTGCAAGGTGATGATAACTTTCAGAAACCATACGAATGCCCTCACCAAACGATTTAGCGCCCGTTGGCATAAACATATGCTCCTGAATCGAGTTTTCCTGACCAGCGTGTTTACCACCATTTATAACGTTACACATAGGAACAGGGAGCATATTAGGGATCACGCCAAATAATTCTCCTATATATTGATATAATGGCAGGTTTTTAGCTGCCGCACCAGCTTTTGTTACAGCCATAGAAACTGGAAGTATAGCATTTGCACCGAATTTTTCTTTATTATCCGTGCCATCTAGTTTAAGCATAATATTGTCAATGGTTTCTTGATGGATGCAATCAAGACCTACTAGTTTAGGAGCAATCTGTTTATTCACATTACTAACTGCTTTTAGTACTCCTTTCCCAAGATATCTTTTTTCATCATTATCTCTAAGCTCAAGTGCTTCATGTTGCCCTGCGCTAGCACCACTGGGTGTCATAGCGCGAAAAACACCCTCTTCGGTTATTACATCGACTTCAACGGTAGGATTCCCACGTGAATCCAAGATTTCTCTTGCATGAATTTTTTTAATTTCAGACATTGCTCTAATCTCCTCAACAACACGCAATACAATAAAGCATTATAAATTCATTCATCAAACAAAAAAAGAAAAGTGGATATTCACTATGGATAAGTAGATAATGCTAGATAACCGTCTCCTCCAACAGGTAGAATATCGACTGCGGATGTTCCATGTCCCACTCTATCACCATTGTCATCTATCTGAGGGTTCTGATCATCTGGAGATCTATCGACATAGTTATCTGCAGCCATCCATGCCTCTCCATAGGATGATCCTTTCTCTAATTCATTAAAAAAAGGCTCTACAAAGGCACCTTCATCACCAGTATACGCTGGTGTTTTACTATCAGTAGCAGTCATAATTATTCTATTTTTTTCACTGCAATATTTAATAAAACCACCACTGTAACAAGCCTCTATTACAAGAGTACATGTGTGATAATCAACCTGATCGAGCCAGCTATCTAACTCCCATGCAAATATCATTTCCCAAATGTTATATGGGCGACCTGGAAAAACACAAATAGGGTATCCTGGCATATCTGAACCATGATCCGAGATAAAAATGAAACAATTGGTCTCTCTGGTTGATTTCTCTTTTAACCAATTTATCGCGTTTTTAACGTTTGTTTTAGTTGTTTTAGCATCTGCGTTTCCAATTTTTTTTGCTCCGCTCAGCCAATATATCTGATCATCTGTGTAACCTAATTTTTTGAATGTACTGTACGCGTGTTTTGCATCATTTTCAAAAGCATCATCTAGGTTGACAGCGCCAAACCAATCCAGTATTCTAGAGTTACCAGTTCCTCCAGCCACAATTACTGCATATGATTTTTTATGATCATTGTTTTCTTTTGTGATCTCAATTGTGGCTAAATCATCAGCATAATCATCATTTTGATCGCGGACACTTACAAATAAGATGTATTTTCCCTCCTCTGAAAATGTATATTTGGGATTTTGTTCAAAAAACGTAGCGATTGTTTTTCTGTCTTTTTCGATTACCCAATGCCATCGCTTGTATGGTGGCTTTCCTCCAGTGACTGTAGCGGCGAACTGTATTTCATGGTTTATCTTTCCTTTGCCTGGTCCTTCTATTTCAACTGTTAACTCGTTATCGTTGTCTCCTCCACCCTCATGCCATATCTCAAACCATATTTCGCATTTATCCCAGCTTTCACCGTTGTTTCCACATGAGTACCCTGTACCTCTGTCATCACCGTCCCATTTGTCTGTTCTGAGATCGTATTCTACATTTACTGTGCAGTCATTTTTAAAAGGACTGATATCAAGTCGGTCATCGTTACCATCGTACCATTCTTTATCTCGGTCCCATAGTTGAATTGTTATATCTATGATTTTTTCATCACCATAGATTTCCTGAGATGCAAACCAGTTGTAATCTTGTCCAAAATAGATATCATCGTTGTTTTTTGTTAATGGTTTTGGACTTGTTTGTTGTCCCATACCGTTTATCTCTATCTTTAGATAAAAATCTGCTTCATCGAATGTGTCTACTGGCTCAAGAGCATGAATATGTGTTACTTTTACATAGACAGTAGCATCATCAAGCGTGCTACTTGGTGCTTTGTTGTAATCGGGTTCTTTTATTTCAGAGATGCTTGTGTCTCTGATTTTTATACTTGTCACAGGCGATATCAACGATGAGAATAGTAGAAATATTATCATTAATATAATCAATATTTTTTTAATCATCCTTACGACCGCTTTATTATAGTGTATTTTATATT
>QMSS01000151.1 GCA_003649715.1 Thermoplasmata archaeon | reverse complement strand
GTTTACATGGTTTACAACCCGTGGATTCATTCTTTTCTTAGCGCATCCCATCCTGTTAAGAAAAACAGCTTCTATCCTAATTTATCTATTTCGGGATGAAGCCCCTTCTTCTTATTTTGTGTGACTTAATATCTTTTTTTAGGTTTTAACTGGTTTTATTTTGTTTTCATATTATTTGTTGTATAGGACAATGTTACAATAATATTCTTTTTTAGTAGGATTTATCCTAATTTTTTTCTATGGACTAATTGTTTTGCTGAGATATATATTGTCGTCTGTGAATCCTAGTTTTCTGTAGTATTCTTTGACACCTATGCCGCTTAGTACAAATAATCTTTTTTTGTCGAATTCCTCGTAGCATATTTTTTCTGCTTCTTTAATTAGTTGTTTTCCATATCCTCTGTGTTGCCATCCATTGTTGTTTTTCTGTCCGATGGGTATTTCTCTTCCCAGTATTTTTAGTTCTCTTATGATCATGCATGGTTTTTTTTGTAGCTCAGGTCTATGTGTAGATACTATGTCTCGTAGTCGTAGATATCCGAATAATATATCATGTTTTTTGTCTTCTAGAGATATGAAGATTTCTGTACTGTCACTGGCTTGGTATTGATAGTTGATGATCTTTATGTTTTCTTCATGTATATCTGGTTTTTCTCTTAGCATTTTATGTCCTATTTCTCGGCATCTAATGCATTTACAGTTCTCTCCATGTCTTTTTAGATTTTCTTCGATGATCTGACGGAGATTGCTTTTTTTCACTCCCTCTGCGATCTGTGTTATAGGAACATCTCTTTGTATCCTCTGGATTCGTACCCATGGTGGTACATGTTTTTTGATTTTTGTGACTATCTCAGCCGCTTTTTCTGTATCTAGTGGATTGTATTCTCTATTTTTCCACATTTTGTATAGCTTTGTTCCTTTTATTATGAGTGTTGGGTATATTTTGATCATATCCGGTTTGAATCTTTGATCTGTGAATATTGTGCGGAAGGTTTCGATGTCTTTTTCTTCGTCAGAGCCCGGCAGTCCTGGCATTAAGTGGTAGCATACTTTAAAGCCACTGTTTTTTGCGATTCTGGTGGCATGTATCGTGTCTATAACTGTGTGTCCTCTTTTGATGTTGTGTAGTATGTTGTCATAGATGGTTTGTACTCCGAGTTCTACACGTGTTGCACCAAGTTGTAATGCGTTGTCTGCATGTTGTATATGGAACCAGTCGGGGCGTGTTTCGATGGTGAGTCCTATGCATCGTGATTTTGCTGTTTCGTTTTTTTTCTTTGCCATTTCAAGTGTAGATGATTCCTTTCTGTTAAGTGCATCGAAGCATCTTTTTACAAACCATTGTTGATATATCGGGTCTCTGGAGGTGAATGTTCCTCCCATCAATATTAGATCTATTTTGTCTATGGTGTGTCCTATTGTTTTTAGCTGATCTAACCTATTTTTTGTTTGTAGGTATGGGTCGAATTTGTTGGATATTGCTCTCATTGCAGCTGGTTCATATCCTGTATAGCTCTGAGGTGTATTGTGTTCTGGTCCTCCTGGGCATGGAATGCATTGTCCATGTGGACATTTTTCTGGGGATGTCATAACTGCCACTATTGCGACACCAGATATGGTACGCATAGGTTTTTTTCTGAGAATGGAATATGCTGTTTCCTTTTTCCACTCTGGGATATCGTGTGGTAGGTGTGCAAGTATTTTGCTATCAGGAGGTATAGTGTTTATTTTGTGTTTTCTACATAGTCTTATCTTTGCTCTATGCAGTTCTTCCTTTGTACATATTTTTTGTGATAGAATATGATTGATTATTTCCATATAGAACTGTTTCTGGGTCATATCGTCATCATGTTTCTCCTTTTTTTGTTGGATAGATATATCTAAAATCTTTTTTTTGTGATAAAATGTTTTTTCCCACGATTTTCTCTTCAGATGTATATATCTTTTTTTCTCAAGTGGCATCTTTTTTGATAAAGAACCAGTTTGGAATCATATGAATGTCTAGGAGGAATGATGTAGTCTGATAAGGATATTTGATTGCATATCTTTTTATCATAAGCTCTATATATTTCTTTGGTTTCATGTAAAAGCAGTAAATGGCTGTCGTCATCTGATTTTTTTAGTTGTCCCAGAATCCTCTTGTTCTTGCATAGTTTAGCTCTGCTTTTAGTATGTCACGAAGTAGGTTGATCTGTACTTCCTCCGATCTATCAAGATCTAGTCTGTTATATTTTCTTAGGATCCTAGCTGCTGTGTCGGGTCCTATGCCTCTTCCAACAAGTGTTAGTAGAGCATGTTTTCCGTAGCTTAGTATGAGGTTTGCATTTTTATGTAATCTTCTTATTTCTTTGACCTCCTGTTTTGTTTTGTGTTTTTTAGAAAGTAGTTTCGCTTTTTCCATGTCGTATCTTGTTAAAACCGCTATTCTTATTGCTCCGCATCTGGAGCATCTAGGCTGAGGAGCAGCTCTTTTTGGTGTTGTATTCCATGTATGGTAGCAGTTGGTACATGCTAGGGTGATGTTTGTGTTTTCTAGTCGTTTTTTTAGAGCCATTAAAATGGTTCTATCTGCTCTCTGTGGAGTCATTAGTCCTCGTATGGTTTCGGATCCAGCGAGGGAGATGGGTGATATTCCTCTTTGGATATGTATTTTTATTTCATTGTTTTGTATCCTGTGAAGTACCTTTTTTGTGTTTTGTATGTCCATTCGATCCCAAACAAGTTTATTTATGGCTTCATCAAGTATAGAAGTTTTTTCGAAGAGAGTAAAAAATTTTTTTGTTCCAATCTTTTTGTAGTCGAAATCCTTTTTTGTGGCACCAAACTTGCGTGCCACATGTATAAGTTGCCATCGTATAAATGTTGAATTTTGTAATATCCTTCTAATCAAGTATTCTAAAGCCTCTGGTTTTGTTTTCAACAATATATCCCTGATTTTTTCAGTAGATATTCGTGTAGGTAGCTCTAGGTTTATGCGATACGCATCGCTGTTTATCCCTATACTTTCGCCTAATGACTGTGCCAGTAATGCAGATATAAGTCTTCCTAACGTCTCATTTACCTTTGTTCCAAAACATGCGTTTATAACCACATTTTTATCCTCTACATCGATTGTTATCATCCTATCAGTGGGTACGATGAAACCATGTTTTTTTTGCTCCTCTATTTGTCTTAAAAATCTTTCAAGACTATGTTTGTCACATGGGTAACCGTTTATATTTTTGTTTTCAGATACTATTCTTCTTAGTCTGCCAACTTCCTGTGCAATCTCAAATGGCACAGGTATGTCCTCGCCGATCCAAGATGGAACGGTTCCTATTTCCTCAGCTGGTGCAACTAGGATCTCATCATCTTCTCTTTTTATAATTGTCCATGTTTTTCCACGTAGAATAAAATCTGCCCCCTCATAGCCATAGTTTAGGACAAAGCTTTCATCAAGCGTTCCTATTTTTCTCCTAGAACCTATATCTACAACATGATATGTTTTTTC
The DNA here is from genome assembly GCA_003649715.1 of Thermoplasmata archaeon. GTDB lineage: Archaea > Thermoplasmatota > E2 > DHVEG-1 > DHVEG-1 > B82-G9. Next base: position 4 of record QMSS01000151.1, on the reverse strand, counting down.
ATCT
>QMSS01000150.1 GCA_003649715.1 Thermoplasmata archaeon | reverse complement strand
TGCTTCGCCAGCTTTTGCGATAGCATTAGTGATTCTTTCAGGATCGAAATCCTCTATTCTGCCATCTCTTTTCCTTATTTTTCTGAACAATTTTTTGCCTCCTTTTTAGAATCAGTAGTTTTTTTGTGTTTTGATGTGAAATATCACATATCGAGAATCTTAAGACCACGCAGGTTGCTCAAATTTCCATTCAACAACGTCGTTATCATGAAGACAATATTTGCTACAACCAACCGATGCGTATTTCCCGTTGACATAGTACTGCCAAAACCTGTTATTTTCTCCATTTTCTACCTCTCCCACTGATTCAACAAACACCGAGCTGTAGCTGGGCCAATAACTTGCTTTTACCGTGAAGTTAAAACGATCGGCACATTCTAAAAGGAGATCATAAACAGTGTTGTTCACTGTTGTCACATTATTATAAGAGATATTCCAATTGGGAGCGATGACTCTTAGGCTAACGTTTTCTACTAATTCTTTAACTCCTCCATGTTTTTCAGGGTATAAATTAGATGAGGAGAGACATCCAGATGCTAAAGAGATGACAACAAGTAGTATCGTTAAAATTACTGGAGCAGCCACCTTTCTCTTCCATGATGTATTAATTAATTCGTTTTCATGAGATGTCTGCCTTGTAGAAAAATATGAAATAACGGGTAGACCAATGAATATAAAAGTAGTCACCCCTGAAATCAAATGATATAACATAAATGGTAAACCCAGAACGTACACAGTAAACAAGTCTTTTGCTGTATGTGGATATAGCAGATACCACCATCCAAAATTCGTCCAGATATCATAGAAAACTACGAGGAATGCACCAATACCTGCGACACAGGAAATCGATCGAATATTTATCGATTTAACCCATGGTTTCACTTTGTTTCTTATAAAAAAACTCAAGAAAGTTATCATTGCAAATCCAGAATAGGTGAACAATACTATTTGATTCATTTTCTCTCCAACAAAAATTGGGTTTCCTATTAAAACGTCGCTGCAGATCATGCTGATAAGTGGTATAAACATTGCAATTCTAATATCAAGTAGCATAATACCAATAAATGCAGCAACAGTTACAACTTCAAAATTAGGAAAAGGTTGAATGCTTTTAGATACTAAGAGATATCTTCCAACAATAGCAGATAATGTCAACAATCCAAAACCCACTATCTGTCTATTTCTAATTTCTAATCACCTCGGTGAATACAAGGAAACAGATTAAGGACGACAACCTCCTTTTCATCAGCGAAACTGTTTTGACTCAAAATAGACTCTTTGAGGCTTTGCAAATGAGTTTTTAACGCATCAAACACCCGTATAGTGGAATACTTTTCTGATAACAAGTCAATGTACATGAGGAGCTGTCGGATTGTGTGAAAAGTATCGTCGTTGTCCATAATGTATGCTTTTGCTTTTATCGTTGTTTTTTTGAAAAAACTTTTCTGGTTTAACCTCCATTCAAAGGGTTGCTCAGTATCAGTGTATTCCAGTTTATCATCAACGTAGAACTCCACCTTTTCTACATCATCTATGGTTTCGACTTCTATGTCGATGTGCCCCAGTATCAATATCCCACAGTAAGGTATCTTTGTTTTTTTGTTCCACAAATAAACTGCATTATCCGCTGGTTTAACTATCTCTACAACCTTTTCAACGTGAACTGTTGTTTTTTCAGATCTCACATACCCATTTTTTTCAGCGTAGATCTCATAATCTCCAGCTACTGATAGACTAAGAGTTACGTTACCGTTTTCATCGGTTAAATACTCTGATGAATCAACGTAGACAACTGCATTCTCAACAGGCGATAGTGACTCATTGTATACAGTAACCGTGAACTTTTCAAACACGTTAACAGTGTTTTTACTCACTTTTATTCTCAACGCGTGTGCACTCCAGTCCTCCAGGTAACCCCATAGAACCTCTTCTTCATTCTCTGTTAACTTATAATGTCCTGCATCAACCATCGGCAACGTGTAATCTACCCAGTAGTGCCACCAATCTGATTCACCAGCTATTGTTTTCACATAGAAGGCATCCCAACTTGGATAATATACCACGAAATAGGAGAAACCTCCTTGATGGGATGCTTCATCCAGCGCTCCAAGTACACTGGGATAGGGGATGTAATACTCCTCTGTTTCACCAGAACTCTCGTTCAATGCGGTAATCAAAGAATCACTGAGACTTACCTCACCATTCCATATTGTGCCGTTTTGTCCCTCTATCCTAATGTTTCCTCTCCATTCGTATTCGTCTTCATCAACATCGTTCTCTCCATTGTTTCCATTTCCACTATCATCGTTTCCATCTTCTCCATACTCAGACTCATATATTTCAATAGGATATGGTTTTCCAAGCAAAGCTGGAATCACATAAGATGTCATCCATTCGGGGTTCAAGCTTTGATGTATCGACCAGTTGAAACAACCGTTTCTCTGCTGCAGGGTTAGAAGGAAATCAATGGGTGAGAAACCATTGGTTCTCCAGTCAACAGATGTGGGATCCTGCCCTGCTGCTACTATGGCCAATACCGCCCAAGCAGTAGATGCAGCATTGGCTACACCCCATGACTGAAAACCTCCATTATTGGTTTGAAGAGTTTTCAAAAAAGAAAGAGCATCATTAATAACCGCGGATTCACTATTCTGACCTGAAGCCATGAGAGCCATAATTGCTGCTGCTGTTGAATCAGCATCACCCCATCCTCCATCTGGATTTTGTTTACTAATAATATATAATTTTGTATTCTGAATTATAGATTCATTCTTATCTATGCCTGCAGATATCAAGGCAAGTATTCCAAAATAATCATCATAAAGGTTTGCTGGATTCCCAATTTGAGTTCCATCATAAAAACTTTGGATTTTTTCAACAAAATCTATTCCACCAAACTCCCTAGGATTTTCACCGCATGCTGTGATAGCAAGTGTTACTCTCTCCCAGTCCGTTGCTTTCTCTGCATCAATGCGATCAATGTTTTCTCTCAGGTAATCCAGTAAACCCCAGCTGGATGGTTTTTCATCAGCTGCTGAAACCGCCATTGCCACCCAACAGGTGACAGCGAAACCACCGATACCACCATCAATTGCCTGTTTACTTTTGAGATATTCCAAGGCATTTTTGATCACATCATCCGAGGGATGATAAGGATAATGACTTCCCTGGTTTGCTGCTGCAGGTGAGAAGACACCCAAAGGAGTGTTTATCAGCATCATCATGGAGATTAAAAACAATGTAATAAACACGGATGCTCCCCTGCTCATATTCACATCACCAGAGAGGGATATTAGATAGAAAGATTTAAAATTAACAAAATTGATAACAATCGTTATCTAAATGGGTAATGAAAGAATCTTCAGAGCTTTAGGTAGCAAAACAAGAATAGAGATGATGAAAAAACTTCTTGGTAGAGAAATCCATCTCTCTGAACTAGCTAGACAACTACATATATCGGTTCCTGTTGCCTCAAAGCACATTAAACTTCTTGAGGA
>QMSS01000149.1 GCA_003649715.1 Thermoplasmata archaeon | reverse complement strand
TATTTATATCAGGAATTGTTGGAATATTACTTCTAATAGGTTGGAAGTCAGAAGAAAAAATCATAACTGAAATTGGCACAATAAAATATATTCAGTTGGAAGGCGGTTTTTACGGAATTGTCACCGAAAAAGAGGAAAAATATCTGCCTATAAACTTAAAAGAGGAATTTAAAGAAGATGGATTAAGAATTTGGTTTAAAGCAAGACCAAAAAAGGTTGCTACAATTCAGATGTGGGGAAAACCAATTGAGATTTTGGAAATCCAAAAAATTAGAGAAAAGAAAGTAAAAAATTTTTCTCAAATAAAAGTTGCAGTTCTTTATGAAAGAATAGGAGATGGGAAACTGATTAATAGGAGCGTTGAAGATGAAATAAAAATTTTTAAGGAAACAAATACGGATTTCATTTTCAGAGCCTTCTGGAGATGGACACCCTGCCCAGAAAAATGTGATGACTTATCAAATGTAAATATGAAAGAAAAATGCAAATTTTGTGGATACAGTTATTCCCATTTAGAAAAAACAATTTCAAAAATAAAGAAAGAAATTCCGGGAATAATTATTTGTGGAGCAATTCCTGTCCAGATAATTCAGAGAAAAGGGGTCTGGAATCCACAAACAAAAGAAATTATAAGGTATCCTGAAACCTGGGATTTGGCTTTAGATCCATCAAAATGGAAAATAGATATGTCAAAAGAAGAACTTCAATGTAGATTTGCAAAAACCCATTTCTGGGTGCCTCAAGATTTAGATTGTAGAGATTACAATCCAGATACTGCTTCGGCTTATTTTCCAGATATTACCAACAAAAAATTTCAGGAATTACTTCTAAGCTGGGCAGAAAAACAAATAGAGGCAGGTGTTGATGCTGTCTGGATTGATATGCTCTTTAAACAGGTAATAATGCTTTATAGAATAACCAGAGATTTCAATCATCCTGCTGTAAAAGAAAGTTATGAATCTGTCTGTAAAATTGTGAAAAAAATCCGCGAGTATGGAGAGAAAAAAGGAAAGGATATTCTTGTTGGAAGCTGGCCTACTGCAATTTATTTTCCCTATTCTCCACCAGGACTTGATTTTGTCACCCTTTCTCCTTCAAGGAGAGAGGTAAAAGAGAGGAAACTTGATGGGAAGAAATGGGATAAAAGATTAAAATTAATTAGAAAAAAGTTTGGAAACATCCCTATTTTTGCCTTTATAGATTGGGCAGGAAGTACAAAAACACCGTTGGGAGAATTTAGTCAGGTTTTGACGAAAGAGGAACAGAAAGAATTTTTAAGAAAATCTGATGATTTTTTCTCTCGAAGAAATGTAATATTTGTCTTTCCAGTTCATGGTGGATTTATGGGACATGATGCTAAAATTTTATCTTTTGGGAAATTAAAAATTTATGATAGTCAGGCTCCAGAGTTCAATACTTACAAAACAATAAAAAATTTAGCAGAAAGTAAATATAGAAGTAAAGATGAATAAAAATAAAATCCCAATTGCAATCTGGGTTGTGGGAATATTTTTTCTCTCCACCTTTTTAATAGGTTGGACATCTAATTTTTCATCTCCCGGATTTAAAACTTACGAAACAATAAAGAAAACCAGGGAAAATCTGTTAAGCGTCAAAGTGGCTTGCTGGTACCAAAGTATAACAGATTATAAATCTTTCAACCGGACAATAGATGATGTGATTTCTCATTTAAAAGAGACAGGAACAGATTTTATTTTTAGAGCATTCTGGAAGTATAAAGTTATTCCTGAAACCTGCTCTGATCTACCTTTAAACCAGAGAAAAAGATGTGAAAAAGCAGGGTATAGTTATGAGAATTTTGAAAAATCAGTAAATGAGATTAAAAAGGAAATTCCCTTCCTTATAATCTCTGCTGGAATTCCCACAGAAAGAATTGATGTTAATGAGTATGATCCGATAACGGGCAAAAAATACACAAAAGAAGAACTCTGGGAAATGGCTTTGGACCCGGGAAAGTGGAGTATTAAAAATCCAAAAACAGAGAGATTGATAACCAAAGAACAATTCCAGTTTAATAGAGGAAAACTTCTTGGCTTTTTCCCTTCTGGCTGGAAATCGCCTTCCGATTACGACTGGCAAAATGTATCTGCTTACTATCCAGATATAACAAATCCTGAATTTCAAAAATTACAGATTTCCTGGGCAAAAAAGATGATAGATTCTGGAGCAGATGCTATCTGGATAGACATGCTCTTTGCCCAGGCAAGGATGTTTTATGAATTGACAAAAAATCCTTACCATCCAGCAGTTAAAGAATCTTATAAAGCAGCTTTAAAGCAAATAGATGAAATTCACAAATACGGAAGAGAGAAGGGGAAATATATTTATGTTGGCGGATGGACGAATTTTCTTGAGATAAAAGATAAGAATGGAAAACTTGCTTATCCTGTACCAGATTTTGATTTTGTTGTGAATATGATTTGGGAAAACGAAGTTAAGAGCAAAAATTTGTTTGAGGGAAGATGGAACACATTTTTTAGAAAGGTTAAAAAATATCTTGGTGATAATACACTCATTTTAGTTTTTATGGATGAAGCAGCCACCAAATGGCAAGACCAACCATTGGGGATTTTCTCCCAATATTTGAATAGAACTGAACAAGCGAAATTTTTGAAGATTGCAGATAGGTTCTTTTTTGAGAAAAGAAAAGAGTTTAAACTACCCATAACCTTTGTCTATCCTTTACACGGTGGATGGATGGGAAGCGATGTAGAAGTCCTTTCTTTCGGGAAATTTAAGGTTTATGATTCTCTTGCTCCAGAGTTTCAGACTTATGAAACGATAAAAGGATTAGCAGAAAAAAAATATTTATCTGGAATTGGAGGGAAGAAATTAGGGAAGTAAGGAGGGGATTTATTTTCCGTATAAACGCTAAAATTAGAAATTGATTTTTGACTTAAATCCATTGTTATAAAATTTGTTATTTCTTTTTGTAATTTCCATCTTTATCTAACAGGAATTTTTATAAACTCTTGACAAAGTTAGGAATGCCTAATATAATTAAATTAACCTAACTAAGGAGGGAAAAAATGGTAAAGAGTTTTTTAACTATCAGTCCTTCATTGGAAGATTATCTGGAGAGTATTTTTGTTCTCAAACAAAAAAAGAAAATAGTGAGAGTTAAAGATTTAGCCAGATACTTAAAGGTCAAGGCTCCTTCAGTAATTGGTGCTTTAAGAAAACTTAAAGAGAAGAATTTAATAGTGCATGAATACTATGGATATATTGAGTTAACTGAGGAAGGTGTTAATAAAGCAAAGGTTCTTTATGAAAAGCATATTATGCTTAAAAAATTTCTTCACGGGATTCTGGGAGTAGATGAAAAAATTGCTGAAACTGATGCCTGTAAAATTGAGCATTATTTAAGTAAAGAGACACTGGAAAGAATTATTGAGTTTATAAATTTTATTGAAACCTGTCCCCAGGGTGTGCCTGAGTGGTTAAACAACTTTTACTATTTTGTCAAACATAAGAAAAGACCACCTGAATGTAATGCTAAAT
>QMSS01000148.1 GCA_003649715.1 Thermoplasmata archaeon | reverse complement strand
AGAGATGCTGGAGGATTTTGTTTATTGGTTTAACAACCGTAGATACCACCTAGGCATCTACGGTTATCCCGCAGATGTTTATTTATGAAAAACAGAATGTTACTGATGTTACTTGACATTACAGTTAGAAAAAATATGTTAATTATTAATACAATTACCTTTTTGTGTCTTTGTATCTTGATTAGATATGAGTTTGTGGTGTTTGTTGGGTAAAGGGATCAGGCATGTGTTGTCTTGCAAGGTTTAGAAGTCTGTACATGAGAAAAAAGGATATGTTCTTATGGCTCAGAATCTAAGGGCAGAGAGGTTGGGTGAGGAACCGGTCCGAAGGCTTCTACTTAGATTGTCTATTCCGGCTGCGGTTGGTTTGATTGTTAGTAATAGTTATAATCTGGTTGATACTATTTTTGTTGGTAGACTTGGTGTTAGTGCGATTTCTGCTTTGTCAGTGGTTTTTCCTATACAGATGATATTGGCTAGTGTGGCATATGGTGTGGGTATTGGTTCTTCTTCTTTGATCTCGCGTCTTTTGGGGCGAGGGGATATGGAGAGAGCAGGGTTGGCTGCGGGTAACTCTATTTTTTTGTCTCTTATTTTTTGGTTGGTGTTTGCATTTGTTGGGTATTTTTTTTCTGAATCGCTTGTAGGGTTGTTTGTTAGTGATGCACAGGTTATGAGTTTAGGAGCTATGTATATTAGAATTATTTTGTTGGGTTCGATTTTTCTTTTTTATTTGAGGATGGCTCTTAATATACTTCAAGGTCAAGGGAACTATTTTTTGCCAATGTTTATCATGGTTTTGACGGCGTGTTTGAACATAGTTTTGGATCCATTGTTGATATTTGGATGGTGGGTTATTCCATCACTTGGATTGGAGGGTGCTGCTATAGCAACGGTTGTATCACGTTTGGTGGGATGTGTTTTGATAACTTTTATTTTGATGAGTAGCAAAAATGAGGTGGATATAAGAATCAGTGGGATACGGATGGATGGAGGTGTTGTTAAGAACATATTTGATGTGGGTGCTCCGATGATTATGATGCAGCTGTTGATGAGTATAACAGTTGCTGGGACAAATAGGATTCTCGAGGACGTGTCTATAACTGCGATTGCTGTTGCTGGTATATATTATAAGCTTCAGTCATTTGTTTTGATACCAGTGCTTGGTCTAAGCAGAAGTTTTACTCCAATAATTGGATATAATTATGGTGCTAGGAATTATGTGCGTATGAGGGAGGCAGTGAGGGAGGCAGTGTTTTTTTCTTTTGTCATATCCATGATAGGGTTTCTGATTTTCCAGATTTTTCCAGGGGATCTTGTCAGAGTGTTTAATGCAGATCCTAGTTTAACTAGTATGGGGGTTGAGGCTTTTAGACGTATTAATCTTCTTTTCTATGTAATGGGTCCTTCTCTGATTATTATTTCGTTTTTTCAGGGGATAGGTCAGGGAATGAAGATACTGTATATATTAATGATACGGCAATTCATCATATTTTTCCCGGTGCTTTATGTGTTTACAACACTTTTTGGTCTTCCAGATTTATGGTTTGCATTTCCGATCTCGGATATGGCTGCAGTTATTATAGGGTTGATACTGTCTTATCCAGATTTTAAAAGATTAGGAATAATTAATCTAGAGAAAATAATAGGATAGTAATTTAGATTGAGAAACATTTTTTTTGAATGAGAAACAGATGGAAAAAAATTGTGTGTTGTTTTTTATCCTCTTGGTCTGTTGTAGGGTGGTGCTCCTACGTCGAATCCTATTCCCTCCATCTCTATGGAGGGTCTTTGGAAGTAGGCTAGGTCAATGGTTCCCCAATCGTCACAATCGTTTTCACCATGGCTTCCATCTGAGTAGTCTAACAGGCGTTTAGAGAAGTAGTGGTAGTTCATGCAGCTTTTATAGTTTTTCCATACTTCTTTTGATCCCTTGGTCATATTGTCTACTCCTCCGCAGTGTGTTAGGTTGAATCCACATGAGTGTCCCAGTTCATGCATGACTGCTATAGCCTGTGCTATTCTCTGTGTGCGTGGTGTTATTGAGAAACCTGTTTGTTTTATGTAGAACATATGGTTGCTTGGAACGGATATGCAGTCATAGTAATGATGGAAGTCTTGTGGATGACACCATCCTCCTCCATGTCCGATGACGACATAGCGGAATATTCCCTTCCTCCAGTCGGCGAAATTATTTTTGTAGTACTGCCCTATGATACCGGATTCCTGAGAGTAGCCGCTTTCCATGAAGGGTAAAAACTCGCCTCCGCCGCCCATGCATCCATCGTCGATGTGTACAGTGATGCCATGTTCATTGAATTTTTCTATAAGCATCTGTTGTGATTCCTCCCAGAATACGTGTGAGTGCCCATCAAGGCGTGTTTTGACTAATCTGGGTCTTATTATTGGTAGAAACCTTCCTTTTTCTATTTTTATTTGTATGGGTTTGAATGGTGCTTTTTCCATGAAGTCGACTTCGATGTATATATCAGGGTGGTATGGGTTAGCGAGCCATTTAGCCATGGCATATTCTTCTATGTTTTGGAGGCCATCGTTATCTGGATCGAGATAGGTGTGGTTGTTCCATGTAAAGGGGTCATAGCCCCATTTCCATTCCCATGCTGTGGGTATGCCGTCGTTGTCTGGATCAAGCTTTGAGTCATCAACATGTGGGTTTGTTCCTAAAACGTTTACTTCTATCCAGTATGGTATTCCATCGCCATCATAGTCGGTTTGATGTATATCAAACCATATCTCATAATGACTTCCATTGTAATGTCCATATCCATCTGTGTCGTTGAATGAGTCATCTCCAGTCCATCTTCCATATCTGAAGTCATACACAACAGAGAAACTGTCCATTATCTTTTCAGTAGTATGTGACAGATGTTTTTCCCGCTCTATTATTCTTATTTCTATTGTTGTCTGTTGTTGTTCTTCTTTGACTTTTCTGAAGAATTCTCTGTGGATATAATCTGTGTCCCATGTGTGGAAATCAGTTTCTGGTGGCATTTTCCATTCGTACCCATCAAATATTACTATGTAGTTGAAAGTTGGTTTTTTACGCCAGCTTATTCCTGGTTTCATCATTATGTCGATTATTCCTTTTTTCCGTATTCTGCTTATTTCTAGGAATACCGCTTGGGATGTCAGGGGGCTTATCCTGTCATCGATTTCTTTTTCAGGTGTCTCCTCGATATGTTTTTTTTGTGTTTTGTTGAAATCGAGGTATATGTAGTAGCTGGTGGTGATTAGTATAGCTGCTATGATGATGGTTAGCATAATCTTTAGACCGGTGATGCTGTTTTTTCTTGGCATGATTGTGTGTTCCCTCCACTGAACAAATCCCACATTCATTTTTTTAATGTAGGCATGTTTTTTATTGATCTTCAGCACTTTATATATTTTTCTATAAACTAGTAAAGGACTTTAGTTTCTGGACAAATTGATATAGTTGAATTCTATTCTCTTTTTGGATGGGATGTATGAAACCAGGGAAATCAGCTAAAATAAAAGAACGGGAATTAATTATCAAGCTGT
>QMSS01000147.1 GCA_003649715.1 Thermoplasmata archaeon | reverse complement strand
TCCATCTCCTTTTTTAATTCCTTTGGAATTGATAATGTCATACTTACCATTTCATATCACCTGTCTATTATGTTAATTACGTATAATATGTATATTATGTTCTGTTATTAATATTTTGCGGTAAAAACTTAGAAGATTTACAGAAATCAAAAACATTTTTTGAGTTGCTGGGTGTAGGCCGTAAGCCTCTTTCTGTTCTGACGGTATTCGTCTAATGCGCCCTACCCTCGGGCAGTCTGAATAGCTGATCCCGAATGTTTGGGCTTGCTCCAGGAGCAGATTGGCCGTTTCATCAAATCCCTCGGAGACCTCATCACCAAGATGTGAATCATCGCATTATCCAAGGGCTGTGTCGTTTCTGTGCCTCTGCTAAGGCTCTCGCCTTAACCGTTTGCACGGTTTCCTGATTCAGAGTGAGAGAGGACTTTCCTCAGCGAAACCAAAAAAACATTTTTTGGTTTCACCGTCAACCGTCCACCTACTCCCAGCAAATAGAGAATCATAGATCTATGGTTATAAAGTTTACTCCATCCTCAGTAGAACAGAAATACATCTAAGTGTATTTTTTCTTAGTTTCAGATTAAACCTTCTTTTTTTTATGGGAACCATGAATCAGATTTTTTTTCATCCACCATCTTGCTGTTTAGATAAACCTGTGTTTTAAGTATAGTAGAGATCCCACTAGGAACTGTGACTTTCATGTTTAATATTTTTTCCCCCCTAGCCTCTAAAATTGGTATCGTGATGGTTTCTCCATTATAACATTGATTATCTCCAGAGAAAAATCCTGCTTTAACCTCAACGTTTTTTGCTGTTTCTTCTCCTAGGTTTTCTAATAGAATCTTTATTTTTACAAAATCTTTGCCATCTGTAGTAAAATAATGAGTAGCGTTTTTCCAGCTATGTATAAGCAGTGGTCTACATGAGATGGGATACACTGTTATGTCCGAGATGTTTCTATATTCCTTCGGTATATTGCCGAGTCTCCAGCCTTTCTGGGTTGTCTCTAGATAATAGTATTTTTTGATATAATAGCTGTATCCCGGTATACTTTTGTTTAGATGTACTCCTACGGCCATGTGGTTTGGTAGCCGAAGTAGTGAGACATTGTAGCCTATATAGTCTAGAATGGCAGCTGTGAGGATAGCCTTGTCCTCACAGTCTCCATGTTTATCTATAAGCATCTCCACAGGATATCTTGGGTATTCATACTCTGGATCTGATGGGTCGTCTTCCATGTATTCCAGGCTTTTTTGCACGAAGGATGCTACAAAATTTATTTTGCCCACATCATCATTTTGTTTATAGAACCTCAATATCTCTTCTGTAAACATCTTTAGAAACATATCATCATAGGGGTCAAATACATATGCGGCGTAATCATCTGTATTTAAACGATTTTGTGTCTTGTAATATGTGTACAACGCCTCTGAGGAGGGTATCTTAACCTGATATTCTTTTTGATAATGCCATTGGTATCTAAGAAAAGACACATTTTCATGTGGAGAAACAGGATATGATGCATCTGCGATTGTCTCTCCATCTGTGTTTCTTAAAAATATTTGGATTTGATGTTTTTCTGATTTTATGTTTTTTATGTATGTAAAACTGTAGACTGTGCCTATACTGCCAGGTGCTAATATAGTAGGTAAGGTGATGTATGATCCCATTGTCTTGTTGTCAATCAGTATTTCCACATCTAGAGGATATACAGGTAGATCTCCATGATTCATAATGGTTAGATTGATACCTATCAATACATATGTATCTGGTTTTTCTTCCCACCACTGTTCCTTACCTGAGATAATAGATATGTTGGGTTTTGTGAAAAACAGTTTTTTTTCAAATACCTGGTTGTTATTTTTGTCATAGATGCAGAGAATGTATTTTCCATCAGGAGGTGTCTTTCTGTAGGATGAAAGGCATATAGCTGCGTTGTGTTTTCCCATGTAGAATGTATCTCTGTATAGTATTACATGTGATGGTTCGAAGAGCTTAAGTGTGATGAAATCAGATGTATTGAATTTGAGGTATAGAGTGGTGAATCCATCATCATCACCTATATGATAGGAGATTAAACGAAATTTTGTTGTATGTAGAAGTATACATCCCGTGGGGAAAATAGTTGATAATAGAAGGATCAATGATATGATAAACAATGGTGGTGCTGTATAGACTCTATCTATCTGCATAAGATCTTCATTTTCTCTTCAATTACGGCACCTAATCTTTTCATACCCTCCTTTATCTGTTCATTTGAGGCATAGGAAAAGTTGAGTCTCATGGAACGTCCTCCACCACCATCAACATGAAATGCCTTGCCATGCACATATGCTACCTTCTTTTTGATTGCATCCAGAAACATGGTTTCAGTGTCTATCCCTTCAGGTAGGGTAACCCAGGCGAACATACCACCTTTAGGCTTGTTGCAGACATATCCATCTGGGAAGAACTCCCTCATTGCATCCATCATAGCATCTCGCTTCGGCCGGTACATCTCAACAATCTTCATGATATGCAAATCTAGAGAACCACTTCTAACAAACTCATTGGCGATAAACTGCGTAAAGGTATTTGTACACAGATCCAGAGCTTGTTTGCATATCTCCATCTTTCTAGTTAATTCATCAGATGCTATTGTCCAAGCAAGTCGGAAGCCAGGGGCTAGGATCTTAGAAAAAGTGGAGACATAAATAACACGTCCCATATCATCAAAAGCCTTGACAGGTCTTACCGGAGCCCCCTCAAAACGTAGCTTCCCATATGGATCGTCTTCCACCACAATCAGGTCGTACTCATTGGCAATATCAACAAGTTTTTTTCTACGAGACTCAGGCATCACCACACCTGCTGGGTTCTGAAACGTCGGTACAACATAGATAAACTTAGGAGTCACTCCATCCTTCAACAAACTTTTTATCCTCTCCTCTAAAATATCGATGTTCATACCATCCTTATCAAGAGGAATACCCATGAGGTTGCTCTCATAGCTACGGAAAGCATTTATACCACCCAGGTAAGTAGGTAGACCAACTATGGCTGTATCACCTGGATTTAAAAACAGCTTGCCAATATTGTCTAAAGCCTGCTGCGACCCACTGGTGATTATAACATTATCAGATGTTGCATCTATGCCATCCTTACATGCTCTCTCCGCAATAACCTCTCTCAGCTCTCTAAGACCCTGAGTGGTGCCATACTGAAGCGCAGTTCTACCATGATTTTCCAAAACAGACTGCACAACACCTTTTAAATCCTCTATTGGAAAAGATTTTGGATTCGGCAAACCACCTGCAAAAGAAATAATCTCAGGATCCTGAGTAACACGTAACAACTCACGAATCTCAGACTTCCTCATTTTCCCTGCTCTGTCCGAATATAGTCTGCTAAGATTAACCATAAAAAACCCTCCGCTTTACCGAATCTATTATACTTTTATATGTATTTCGTTCGTATAGGGTTTGTCGAAAAATTCGACATAAAATTTAATGTTTCCCCATCCTCTTTCATATTAAAAAAGAGGGGATGGGAAGATGAGATACTACAAGAGATATGACAGAAGATGTAAACTCAACAATGT
>QMSS01000146.1 GCA_003649715.1 Thermoplasmata archaeon | reverse complement strand
GCCGAGTTGGTCTCCGGCGGCTCTCCCCCAGAAGAGGTGGCCGACGTGATCTGGAAGGCCGTGAACTCCAAGGCCGAAAGGCTAAGGTACACCGTGGGTGAGAAATCCAGCTACCTCCTGCTCAGGAGGCTGCTACCCGAATCGATCTTCCTAACGCTCGCCCACGAATACTTCGGTGGTTAGGAACTCGCAGTACTCGTCCCCCTTACTTATACACTTGACCTCTTTCGCCAGCAGCTCCTTGCCGAAGAGCCTGCTGAGGATCCCGGAGATGAACCCCCTGAACATGTGGCTCCCCATGTGCCTCTTAAGCAGCTGGCACTCCACCAGCCCATCCGCCCTTATCCTTATCCCTATTCCATCATCGCTCCAGTTCAGGGTCTCTATGGACGCCCAGCCCAGGGCCTTTATCACCTTGGACATCGCATCCCAGAGCTCCCTTTTGGTCCTGATCCCTACGATAGACTGTACCATGGGGAGCCAGTAATCCACGACCATCTTTCCGGCCTCGAACCCTTGATGGTATAGGAATGCCTCTCCAGCGGGACCCATCTCGTCCCTTATCCCTTCGAGCAGGCCCGAGAGCATCCCCTGACCGACTATTATCGCCCTGTAATCCTTCATCAGGTATATGGGGAAGTGGAAGTCGTCGATTATAAGACCGGGGAATATCTCCTTGTCGAGTTCGGCATCTATGACGCCTTTAGTCCTCTTCAACTTTTCGAGCAGGGCCTCAGGATCCACGCCACTGCCACAAAAGTCCGCTACGAGAAATAGCGATACCCTACCCCTCTTCTTGAACGATATGGGGGCGTAGGTGAGGTGCTGGACGTCGACCTTCTTAAGCTCGGGTATGGTGCAAATCCTGGTTATGACCCCCGGCTCGTGCCTGACCACCACCTTATACGAGTAAAGCTCCCTTTTAGGGGACAGAGTGAACCTCAGGATGCCTATCGGCTCAGAATTAGCCATGTGCTTATTTTGGTTTAAACGGATTTAACTTTTGCTATTTCGCCCTTATGAGCCTTACCGAGGATGCTTTGAACGTCAAGTAGACCTCGCTCCCAACCCTAAGGCCCATGTCGGTGAAAGACCTCTTCGTCACCAGGGCCCTGAACGGGATACCCACATCCACGCTCAAGGAGATCAGGGCCCCCATATCCTCGACCTCGACCACCCTACCCCTGAACGAGTTCCTGGCGCTAGAGCTCAGGGGCTTTAGGGATACCGTTACGTCCTCCGGCCTTATCCCGACCAGGCAGGCACCGAGCCCTCCCCCGACGGCTTCAATGACCAGATCGCCGACCCTGACCCTTGCGAGCCCGCCCTCGACGGCTTCGACCTCCCCCTCGAACAGGTTCTCGAACCCGACGAACCTGGCGACGAACTCGTCCTTCGGGTTCAAGAAGACCTCCCTGGGCTCCCCTACCTGGACAAGCCTCCCGTCGTTCATGATCCCTATCCTATCGGCGAGCATGAGGGCCTCGAGCTGATCGTGGGTCACATGTATGACCGTGACTCCGAAAGCTTCGTGGACCCTCCTAAGCTCCCTCCTTATCGGCTCCTTGGTCCTTGGGTCCAGGGCGCTCAGGGGCTCATCTAGCAGGAGCAACCTGGGGTTTACGGCCAGGGCCCTTGCTATCGCAACCCTCTGCCGCTCCCCGCCGCGCAGGGTCATGGGGAGCCTACCCCTAAGCTTCGATATCCCCATGGAATCCATGAGCCTTTCGACCAGCTTTTGCCTCTCCTCCTTCTTCACGCCCCTCACCTTTAGGCCGAACCCTATGTTCTCCTCGACGGTCATGTGCGGGAACAGGGTGTAGCTCTGGGGGACGTATCCGACCCTCCTCTTCTCCGGGGGCTCATCGGTTACGTCGGAGCCGTCTATGTATATCCTCCCCTCATCCGGCCTGTGAAAACCGGCTATGAGCTCAAGGAGGAGGGTCTTCCCCGCACCTGTAGGCCCCAATACGACGAAGTACTCCCCTTCGCCCACGGCCAGATTCACGTCCCTAACCTTGAAATCCCCGAACTCCTTGCAGACCCCCTTCAGCTCCAGGCTCATACCCTCGCCTCAATAGACCGGCTTGGTGGGTTTTGCGGCCAGGAATTTAAGCCCGACGAACACAGCCAAGGCCAAGATTATGAGCAGGCCGTTGATGGGTGCGGAGCTCTTCAGCCCCTCGCTTACGAACACGTCGTAAAGGTAGACCGGGGCGGTCTTCGGGTTGTAGGCGAGTATAACGACCGCGCCGAATTCGCTCACAGCCCTGGCCCAGGTGAGGAGGCAGCCGGTCAGTATCCCCCTGAGCGAGAGGGGGAGGAGGATGTGGGCGAAGGTCTGGAAGCTCGAGGCCCCCAGGCTCCTGGCGACCTTCTCGAGCGAGGGATCTATCGACTTGAACGCCTCCTCGGCGCTCCTGATCATGAAGGGCGAGCTGACGAACAGCATCGCCGCCACCACGCCGAACAGCGTATCCGTGAAGGATATGCCCACGCCGGAGAATAGGGAGCCCATCGGGGACCTGGGGCCGAGGAGCATGAGCAGGGCTATACCCGCAGCGTTGTGGGGTATCAGTATCGGGATGTCTATGACCGAGTCTATGAGCCTCTTCCCAGGGAACTCGTACCTGGACAGGATGAATGCCAAGGGCACCCCCAAGATCAGGGCTATAAGGGTGGTTATGAAGGCAGCGTAAAAGCTCGTCGTTATCGACCTCCTGACCCCCTCGCTCATGAGCGCCTCGTAGAGCCCACCCGCCGAGGTGAAGATCGAATCGGCTACGGGCAGGATTAGGAAGAGGAGGATGAGTGCCCCGAGCAGGGCCGAGGCGATTACGAACGGAGATCTCTCCCTGAGCCACATATCACCCACCCATCGGCCTTACGAACCCTAGTAGCTCTTTAGGGACGCTAGAAGGCCTATCGACGTAGGCGGGGTATATCACGTTCTGCCCGCAGGACTCCACGAGCTCCCTGCCCTCACTACCTAGCAGGAACTTGACGAACTCTATGGCGAGATCCCTGTTCTCCGCGTCCTTCGGTATGGTCAGGCCGTAGAGTATCGGGGCGCCCTTTATCTCGATCGTCTCGTCGCCTTTGTGAACCGAGACGCTCACCTTTGCGTAATATGGTTCAAGGTCCGGATCGCCCAGGTTCAGCTCGTCCGGTAGCTCTACGTAGTTCAGGTGGTGCTGGACCGCGACCGACTTGTACTCGAACGCGTAATCTATCTGCCCCGATTCGAGGCCGGTCAGGAGCTGGACCGACTTCGGCTTTACCACCGTATCTGCGTGGTTCCAGAGGGTTTCGTTTATCGATGGATCGCCGTAGTAGATCGAGGCGAGCTGGAAGAGCATCAGGGTCCTATACCCACACGGATCCCTATCTGGGTCCGATCTGCCTATCACCACACCATCCCTCGCGAGGACCCTGTACCAGTTGCTCGAATCTATCTCTCCGGCGTACTTGCTCTGGTCCGTGTAGGCTATGACCATCTCGTTTGAGGCGAATATTATGGTCCAATCGGCGTACTCTTCGTACATAAGCTTCGGTATCAGCCTCCAATCCGCGACCGCCAGGACGTCGCAAGGCTTCCCCAG